>CAYWHF010000254.1:0-4447 GCA_964457695.1 uncultured Methylocapsa sp. | reverse complement strand
GTCGTTCGTGAACATCGGAAGCCCTGAGGCCCCGGTGCGCAGGAGCCCAAGATCTGACTTTTCAAACGATGGCTCGAGTGTCGGCAGCAACGCGTCCGGCACGAGTGTTGGATCGAACGGTCCCTGGCCCTGGTCGAGCCCGCCCGGTGATTGCGGCACATAGGAGGTATTCGGCGGAGGAAATGTGGGCGTGCCCGGGGATTGCTGGTAGACCGTCTTGCTGAGTGTACTGGCGTCGATGAAATATGTGGCCGGGAAAGGCGGGTTTATTTGATATTGCTGCGACAGTATGAAATGCGGTCCTGGCTGGCCCGATTTCAATATGATGCCTTTTGATAGAAGGTTAGCGATCGTTTGGCCTTGTTTGGGCCGGTAAGTGGCAAAGACACTATCGAACGACCAATTCTCGCCGATCAATACGATCAAGTGTTTGATCGGCGTCCGCGTTTTAATCTTGTCCGCAAGCGCATCCGTTGGCGTCATAGCAGTTGACGACAACAAGACGGCGGCTATGCCTGCCGTGAGGTGTTTGGCGAGGTTGTCTATTGAACTGCGCCGTTGCATGAACGCCATGGGTTCGCTCCTTGTTTGGCCTTGAACGGAGCGGACAATAGTTGCGCCACATTGCAGCATCGCAGCAGAGCTGTGACAGAAATGAAAAAGTTATATGAAGCTTCCGTAACGTAATGAATCAGAAAAAACTATTGTGTCACGTCTGAAGTTTGTCGTCAATTGGAATCCAATTGAGCGAGCGGTAATACAAGTAGCTCTCGAACAGGTGATATCGGCTTACTCGAAGGTCTTACTGTTTTTAAAACAGAGGTTTGCGGGTTGCGAGTAGCAATCTCAACATTTGGCACATCCCCGTACCTTCATACTGGTTTCAAAGACTCGTCCTATTCTTATCTTGGGTGCTCATCAATCCAGTGACACCTCCGGCTCCAAACTGGTCTCCCAGCCGAGTGACACAGACAAAGGAGACCTGACCATGAGAACGTTTCGTTCCTGGATTGCGATCGTCCTATTCCTATGGCTGGGACCGGTCGCCCCGCATGCGCAGCAGGCCACCTCGGATTTTGACGGGTTCCGTGGCGCCAGCTACCTCATCACCGTCACTGACGCCACGGGAGCCTTCGCCTCGCGCGGGGTGCTGACGTTGCATGGCGACGGCACCATGTCCACGATTGATTCGGGACAAGGGGGCCCTTTTTTCTTCACCAGCCAACTGGGCTCCTGGAAACGCGACGACACGGGAAAAGCCGTCGGCAGGACCGTCGATTTCGACTTTCCCCCGGCCGCAGATGTGGCGCGTCTGGATTATACCTTTAAGTTCGGCTCCCAGGGCACGCATGTGACGGGGACCATCACGCTTCGAACCTTTCCGCTTCAGAGCAATCCCCTGGACGGGGGAGGTACAGTGTTGGGAAAGTTTACGTTTGCCGGCACGCTCGTGACACCCTAGCGGCTCGAATCTAATGCTGGCGCCGATGCAACCTAATCGTGATGCGTGGCGCGCCAAGCGCGTGTCACGCATTGCTCCCTCGGTTGCCGGGATCTGCGCAGGCAGCGTGCCGAGAACGATTTGGGCAATTTTAGCGAACAAGTTTATTCGGCTTGAATTTGACCTGAAAGAGATCGGCAACTTTTGGTGGCGTATCCGGAGACTCATGTGGCCGCGCAACCGTGATGTAGCGGGCGGTAATCAAATCGCCCTCGATTTCGACGCGCATAAATCCATGCGTGTCGTCGACATAATTCTCCAATGTAACCTCTGGATCGTTCGCCTGCCGGAACGGCGGCGTGACCTGCGCGCCCATGAATTCGGCCACCTTGTGCAAGCGCCAATAGCCGCCGGCGCCGGCAACAATGTAAGTGAATTGCTGATCGCCCTGCGCCCGGGTAAAGCGCTGATAATTGTGGACATGGGCCGTAAACACAATATCGGGATGCGCGCCGCTTTCCTGAACCGCCGCATCCAAAAGCTCCTTCATCGCCGGGCTGCCGCTATGAAAAGTGTCGGCGGAATATACCGGGTGATGTAAACAAAGAAACAACGCCTTTGAGCGTTCGCGTGCCGCGTGTTTGAGTTCGCCAACAAGCCACGCCCTTTGATCGTTCTTGACCTCGCCGCCCTCCGGCACATTGGTGTAGAGCCCGATGAAATTTGCCAAGGGCGTCTCGAGCGCCCAAAACGGATTTGGTTGTTTTATAGCGAGGCGTGCGCTGTCGCCGGCTTCCGAGGTGAGAGCGCCGTCCTCGGAGCAAAAGTTACGCGTCCAGCCGAACAAACTCGGCTCAACCGGCTGATCTTCGCCGGACTGGAACATCGGGTCGCCGTCGTGATTTCCGGGAATGGCAAATATCGGCGGTGGATAATTTTCATAAGGCGCATAAAACTGCGGATAATACTCGCTCGTAAGACCGTTGTAATAGACGACGTCTCCGAGATGATAGAAGAAGGCGACCTCGCCATTTGCCGTGTTGCGCGCGTCGGCCTCCATTGCATCGGCCACGCGTTGTTGCGCGTCAGGATGCTTCACGCCGCCGGTATCGCCGCAAATATGAAAAACCATTTTTTTATCGAGCCCGGTGGGAAAGCTGCCGGCTAGATCTTCTAATTTCGCGCGATAGGGCGGATCGCCAGGCCCAAGGGAAAAGTCTTGATAGGGGCGCCCGCGATGAGCCAGTGCCTGGGTGAAGCGGGGCGGGTCTGATTGCGGACGGTGCCGCCCGGTCGTGCTGACGTGATGACGCCCGCTTGGAGTCTTTGCCATGGTTTGTCCCTCCCCATATTTCTCGGAAACGAGCTTCTATCATTGGCGAGATGTCAAAATGACGACAATGATAATTCCGAATTGAGCAAGCAAGCTCATATACCGCAATATTCCGCGAAGCAATCCTGCGTCTCGAATACGATGACGCGTTCGAGTTCCGGAAGAATGTTTTTCATTTTCTCCCAGATCCAAATCGCGATGTTTTCTGCCGTCGGATTTTCGAGACCTTCGATGCCGTTCAAATATTGATGGTCCAGCTGCTCGAGGAGCGGCTTGAATGCAGCCTCGATGGCGAAGAAATCGGCGACAAAACCGGTTGCGGCATCGACCGGCCCTTCGAGCCGCAATTCCACTCGGTAGGAATGGCCGTGGAGCCTGCGGCAGCGATGGCCCTCGCCGGCATTGGGCAAAGCGTGCGCCGCCTCGAACTGAAAAGCTTGCGAGATTTTCAAAGGCGCTACTTCATCTCAGGCCAACGAATTTATGCGTTTGAAGGCTGAGCCGCCAGCGCGGATGAGCGAGGCAATAGGCGATCGCGGCCGCCGTATTGGCGGCGAGATTTTCGCCATCCATCGGCTGCAGCCAGAAATGCGAGAAAGCAAGACCGCTAAGGTCGTCCGGCCTGATACCCTCCTGCGGATAAACGAGCTTGAGCTCGGAGCCGGCGTGGGCGACCAGTGGCGCGCGCGCTTTGGGACTGACGCAGATCCAGTCGAGGCCTGGGGGCGGCGGCAGCGTGCCATTGGTTTCGACGGCGGCTTCGAATCCGCGCCTGTGCACCGCGCCGATGAGCGCCGCGTCGAGCTGCAACAATGGCTCGCCGCCGGTAAAAACGGCAAAACGGTTTTCCTTGCCTCCCGTCCATGCGCCTTCAATCGCGGCGGCGAGTGTCTCCGCGTCCTCGAAACGGCCGCCGCCCGGACCGTCCATGCCAACGAAATCCGTATCGCAGAACGGGCAAATGGCGCCGTCGCGGTCTTTTTCATGGCCGGACCAGAGATTGCAGCCGGCAAAGCGGCAAAACACCGCCGCGCGCCCGCTCTGCGCGCCCTCGCCCTGAAGGGTCAGAAAAATTTCCTTGACCGCGTAAGTGGCCATTCGCCCGTTCCTGCAGCGGCGCCGCTTCGTCGAGGGAGAGTCTTGCGGCAGTTTCGCTCGTATAGCGCAAGCAAAAAGGACCTCGTAGGGAGGTCCTTTTATCCAAATGTCGCACGGCTACGGCGTCAGATAGCCTCGGATATCCACTTTTTCAACTCGCTTTTCGGTGCGGCGCCGATCTTCGAGGAGGCCATTTTGCCGCCCTTAAAGAGCATCAGCGTCGGGATGCTGCGGATGCCGTAAGTTCCCGCCGTGCCAGGGTTTTCGTCGACATTGAGTTTGGCGATCGTGACCTTGCCCGCCAATTCCTTGGCGATCTCCTCAAGTGCCGGGCCGATCATCTTGCAAGGACCGCACCACTCGGCCCAGAAATCGACCACGACGGGCCCCTCGGCGCCCACGACTTCGGATTTAAAATTGGCGTCCGTGACTTTGACCGTGGACATCGGCATCTCTCGCGAACCCGCGCGCGGGACCAATTCCCCGGCGCTTAAGTGTGCACAAGGTCGCGAGGCGAATGGGCTGCGTCACCCCAAGGAAAGCCACGCAGTCACTCGGCGGCAAGATCGTGCCGG
>CAYWHF010000253.1:0-4471 GCA_964457695.1 uncultured Methylocapsa sp. | reverse complement strand
CGTGCATCGCATGAGCTGAACTCTTGCGCAGCTCGGCAAAAATCTCCTCAGGCGGCGTGAAGCTGAAGTCTTGCAGCATGAAAACTACATCCTGCGCGTCGCGGTTGCCTCCCGGATCGCGGATGATCAGCGGGGCGGCCATCATGAGCTGCTCCTGAAAGCCATAATGCGAATGCATCCAATAGGTGCCGCCAAACGGGAGGGTAAAATCATAGTCCGCCGTGCCGCCCGCCGGGACCGCGGGAGCGGAGATGTCCGGTACGCCGTCCTGCTGCCAGGGCGGCGTCAAGCCATGCCAATGGATGAGGCTCGGCAGATCGAGATGATTTTCGAGCCGGACACGGAAACGCCCACCGGTTTCGGCGTAAAGTCCCAAAACGCCGTCCGGCTGGCCGATGCCGAAAACTTCAGCTGCTTTACCATTGACCTCAATGGTGCGCCGGGCCAGCCGCAGTACCGCCGGCGGGGGGAGAGGGTTTTGCGCAGCCGCGTCCGGAACCGAGCCCGCCGCAAGGACGGCGGCCAGAAAACTGCGGCGCGTAAGCATGAGGCCTCTCTGGTTGAAGCCCCGCGACTATCGCCTCTAACGGAAGGAACTGCAAGTCAAGGACACGGCTAAGCGGCCGAATTTTCTGGATTTATATATTTGGACAGGTGGCGCGCAGAGCAGGACTGCTTCCCCGCCCCTCCCCGCGCCGTGCCGCGAATGAGGCGGCGGCCCGTGTTGCGCCGCCGCCCCCGTTGCGGTAATTCCGCAACGCCCCCTTTGCCGGACCTGGAGCATCTCCGGCGATGGGGAGAAAATTGTTAGGTGCTCCAAATTCGGCGCTATTCTGCCCTAGCCGGATTAATTCGGCATCCCCTGATCAGGGGATGTTCGATGCACTCTTGTATTGAACAATTAGCGATTGCGGCCGGAGAGCGGGACGCGATCGGGCGCAGTACGAACAGCGCTAGACGCAGGCGAGCACGATCTGCGTTGTGCCGAACCGGCGCGTTTCGGCTAAAGCAAAACCCTCCGGCAACGCGACCCCCGTCCCCGTGGACTCCTCGATGACTAGGAGCGCATTTTGGGCGAGCCAGCCACCTTTCCGCAAACCGGCAAGCGCCGGTGGAGCGAGCTCCCTGCCATAGGGCGGATCGACGAAAACGAGGTTATATCTCTCTCCTTCCGGCGCGATCCCGAGTTTGCGCGCATCGCGCCGGAGAACCCGCGCGGCTTTTTCAAGGCCAAGCGTTTGTATATTGGCGTGGAGGACCATGCAGGCCTCCGCCGCCTGCTCGACGAAAAGGGCAATAGTTGCGCCGCGCGACAGCGCCTCAAAACCCATCGCGCCGGTGCCCGCAAAAAGGTCGATCACGCGGGCGCCTTCAACGGGATTTCCACAGGTATGAATGAGAATATTAAAAATTGTCTCGCGCAGGCGGTCGGAAGTTGGCCTCACCCTGCCAGAGCCGGGACTCTTCAATAGCCGGCCTTTCAATCTGCCGCCGATTATGCGCATGATGCATCATGTCTTGCCGCGCGGGCGGCGAGGTTTTGGGCTGCCGGTCCGGAATCCTGGCATCTTGCCAAATGCGCCTTTCCCTTGGCCGCGGCGCGGGGCTTTTTGCCTTACGCCTTCCTTGACGCCACCCATAAGATCCACACCCGTCTTGGCGGGCTTCTTTGCGCGCCGCTTTCCCTGCGCCTCCTTGCTTTGGGCTGAGATCAGTCTTTCGACAAAAATCATTCGCCCGGCCCGATCTTCTGTCCTTCCGTGCTCAATCCGTTTCCGCGCCCCTAAATTTTCGTCATCCGCGGCGCGCAAGGCGGAAATATGTTTGCGGCGGCGCGGGGGCGGTTTCGACTTTGTCGCAGGCGGCGAGTCACCCGCGCGTGGCCGCGGAAGCGAAGTAGGTTTGGGCGCGTTACGTGGACGCTCGCGCGGGGTCGAAATTGTGGCAGCCTCGCCAGGCTCGCTCGTCGCAAAAAGCGGGCTCGAGAAATCCACGCCCGCGGCCGTCGCGAGCGAAGGCCCAAGCTGATCGCGCAGCACGCGCGTGCGCACCTCCTCGATCTCACCCTCGGCGAGATCGCCGAGCTGAAAGGGCCCGAAAGAAACCCTGATCAAGCGATTGACCCTGAGCCCGATTGATTCGAGCACGCGCTTGATCTCCCGGTTCTTGCCTTCGCGCAAAGCCATCGTCAGCCAGCAATTCGCGCCCTGCAGGTGATCGAGTTTCGCCTCTATGCCGGCATAAGTTACACCCTCGATCGTGACGCCGTCCCGCAGCCCATCGAGAATCGCTTGGCTGGTTTGCCCCCTTGCGCGTACGCGGTAACGTCTGATCCAGCCGGTTGCGGGCAATTCGAGAATCCGCGCGAGCCCGCCGTCATTGGTGAGCAGCAAAAGCCCTTCGCTGTTGATGTCGAGTCTGCCGGCACTCACAACGCGCGGCCCCTCTTTCCAATGTTCGCGAAGGTAATCGAAGATCGTTGCGCGGCCTTGCGGATCGCGCGCGGTGGCCACGAGGCCGCGCGGCTTGTGGAACAGGAAGAGCCGCGTGCGAGCGCGCGGGGTAAGCGGCTTGCCGTCGATTGTTATTTTGTCATGCTGCTTGACGTTGACGGCCGGGTCTCGCAGCGCGACCCCGTTGAGGGTGACGCGGCCCGCTGCGATCCAGGATTCCGCCTCGCGCCGCGAGCAAAGCCCCGCACGCGCCATGAGCTTGGCGACGCGTTGCCCGCCGCTTTTCGACGTTGAACCCGCACTTTCTCGAGTAGAGGAATGGGCGAAAGCGCGGCGGCGAGGTTGCTTTCGGCCAGTATCGTTACCCATGGCTCTTTGATAGCAGACAATTGGCAGATTATAAAAAGGCGCGCTGTTGTGACGGTCAGGCGCTCTTTTCTTTGCCAGCGAATGACGGTCTTGAAATCCAATTCTGCGCCTTTTATCGTTCGGAGCAATGATTGGGCCGGCTCCGGCCAGATTTGCCAAGAGTGCGCCGTCATGGATCCAGATTTTCCCGATAGGCTCTTAAAAGGCGAGAAAGAGTTCCAATTGCTGGCTGATTTCGTGCCACAGCTCATGTGGCTAGCGAACCCTGACGGGTGGGTCTACTGGTACAATAAGAGGTGCTATGATTACACCGGAATGACGCCCGAGGAGGCTGTTGGCTGGGGTTGGCAAGCAGTGATGGACCCCGGCGCGCTGCCAGCGGTGATGGAACGCTGGACCGGAGCCATCGCGACGGGCGAGGCGTTCGAGATGGTGTTTCCGATTAAAGCGGCGAACGGAAGTTTTCACACATTCCTCTCGCGTGTCCAGCCCATGAAGGACGATAAGGGAGGGGTGCTTCGATGGTTTGGCGCGCTTACAGATATCTCCGATCAGAAACGAGTTGAAGAGCATCTGGAACTTTTGCTCAACGAACTCAATCACCGGGTGAAAAATACGCTTGCGACGGTCCAGGCGATCGCGAGTCAGTCGATGCGGACTTTGCCGAGAGGACATTTCGAGATTTTTAGCGACCGGCTTGTGGTGCTCTCCCGCGCGCATGATTTGCTCATGCAAAGAAATTGGAACGGGATGGACCTGCGGGAATTGGTTGACCAATCGCTTGCTCCGCTTTGTGCGAAGGGGGCGGAGGGCCGGTTCGCGATCGAAGGGCCTTTGGTGCGCATTCCGGCAAATAATGTGGCTTCTTGGTCGATGGCGCTCCATGAGCTCTGCACGAATGCGTTCAAACATGGCGCCTTAAAAATGGAGGCGGGAAAGGTCAAAATTACTTGGAGCGCGCCCGAGCAAGGGCGGCTCCAGTTTCGCTGGAGCGAGCATGGCGGCCCGCCTGTTACCATACCAAGGCACCGCGGTTTTGGCTCCCGGCTCATTGAGAGTTTGGGGCGCGAATTGGCGGGCAGCGCCAGCCTCCGGTTCGATCTGGAGGGGCTCGTCTGCACGATAGACGCCTTGCTTCCTGAAACCCCGGACCATTTATAAAAACGTGGCCAGCGAAGGCGAGCAGAAAACCGCTTTGCAAGGACGCGGTGTCTTGATCGTCGAGGACGAAGCGATGGTCGCCATGCTGCTCGAGGAATTGCTCCGTGAATTGGGCTGCCATGTCGTTGAAATTGCTGCCCGTGTCGATATTGCGCTGACTCTAATCGAGGCAAAAGTCTTCGATATCGCAGTTCTCGACGTGAATCTCGAAGGCGAGGCGAGCTATCCCGTCGCGGATGAACTCGAACGCCGCAACATACCGTTCCTGTTTGCGACGGGCTATGGCGCTCAGGCGATGCCGGAAAAGTACCGCCGGCACACCATTTTGCAAAAGCCCTTTAGGAGGCAGGAATTTGAAGCGGCGCTGCTCGAAGCCCTCAGGGGAGCGCCGTAATTGCGATTTGCAGCCATTGCTCTAGATAAGTTGGTTATGCGTATTTTAGTACAGGGGTGGTTGCTTGGAAAACGCTGTGGCAACTGGCGGCTCG
>CAYWHF010000252.1:0-4474 GCA_964457695.1 uncultured Methylocapsa sp. | reverse complement strand
GCAGCCTCATGCGTGGCGCGCAAGACCACACGGGGTGCCTTATTTGCCTCGAACGCCTCCTGCCAGCGCGGTGCACATAAGCACCACCGGTCGCCGGGTTTCAACCCCGGAAAGCCGAATTCCGGCACGGGAGTCGAAAGATCGTTGCCGCGCGATTTGGAAAATTCGAGAAAGGCCGAAGTCACCACGGCGCAGACCGTGTGACCGCCGAAGTCCTCCTGTCCGGTATTACAGCAGCCGTCCCGATAAAAGCCAGTCATGGGCGATATTGAGCAAATTTCAAGCGGTTCGCCGAGCACGTTTCGGGAGGCAGGCTGCCGGCCGCCTTCATCGGTCCTATCGTCTCTCAGCATTGCCGTCCCTCAGCAACTGCCATGCCCCTGCATTAGTCTAGGCGCTTCGTCGCGCGCGGGCACAAAGGCGAGTAAATGCAAACTGACCTCAGTCTGTCAATCTCGACAGCCGATGAGCCTGCGGCGTCTCTACCTTTGTCCTGAGGTTGTCTTATCGCTAAAATGGCCGTATGCGTCAGGCACTAAAAGTTCCGGACTCGCTTCGCTCCGCGGTGACGCATATCGAAGTGGAAGTCATGCGTCCATGCGCCGGCAGTTTGGTCTTGTCCTATTCGGTGACCGGCAGGATAGGCGGCCTACGTTTTCCGCCCGCAGTTGCGGCAGCGCGTGCCGATGAGCTTTGGCAGCACACCTGTTTCGAGGCATTCGTCCGCACTTCGCCCGGCCCCGCCTATTACGAATTCAACTTTGCGCCCTCAAGCCAATGGGCGGCATACCGGTTCGATAGCTACCGGAGCGGGATGCGTGTTGCAACCGGGATAAGCGCGTCCCGCATTGAGGTGCAATCGAGCCGGGCGTGCTACAGATTGCAAGCCTCGCTGGAAATGGATCAGATGTCGAGCCTGCAAAGCGGCGGGGCATGGCGAATTGGTCTTGCGGCGGTGACCGAAGAAACGAGCGGCCATAAATCATATTGGGCGCTGGCGCATCCACTGGGCAAGCCAGATTTCCATCATTCCGATTCCTTTGCGCTTGAATTTTTGTAAAGCGTAGCGCCCATGAAATTTGGCAATGACCGGCTTATCACCGAACCCGCTTTGCGCGCGCCGCTCAAGGGCAGGCGCGTTGCATTGCTCGCGCATCCCGCCTCGGTCACTGCAGACCTGACGCACTCGCTCGATGCGCTAGCTGCATGCGGCGACGTGAACATCACCGCCGCTTTCGGTCCTCAGCATGGTCTGCGCGGCGACAAACAAGACAACATGATTGAGTCGCCGGACTTCATCGATCCGGTGCATAACATCCCGGTATTCAGCCTCTATGGTCACGTGCGCAAGCCGACCGGCGCAATGATGGATGCATGCGATGTCATCCTCGTCGATCTACAGGATTTGGGTTGCCGCGTATATACGTTCATAACGACCTTGCGCTATGTTCTCGAAGCGGCGTCGAAACATCGCAAGGCAGTGTGGGTACTGGATCGGCCCAATCCCGCTGGCCGGCCAGTCGAAGGCTTGACGCTGCGCGCCGGATGGGAAAGCTTCGTTGGCTCCGGGCCAGTGCCGATGCGTCACGGACTCACGCTTGGTGAGTTGGGTCTGTGGTTCATCAGAACCCTCAAGCTCGATATCGAGTACCGTGTCGTCGAATTGCAGGGCTGGCAGCCCGATGCCGCGCCAGGATTCGGCTGGCCGCTCGGCGAGCGCACGTGGATCAATCCCAGTCCCAACGCGCCGAATTTATGGATGGCGCGCGCCTATGCGGGCACGGTGATGCTCGAGGGCACGACGCTCTCGGAAGGGCGCGGCACCACGCGACCGCTCGAAGTGTTCGGCGCTCCCGACATCGATGCACGCGCAGTCACAAAGGAAATGCTCACTCTTGCGCCACAGTGGCTCCGTGGTTGCCGCCTGCGCAATTGCTGGTTCGAACCCACGTTTCACAAACATGTCGGCAAGCTGTGCAACGGCGTGCAGATTCACACGGAAGGTCCTGACTACGATCATCAGGCGTTCAAGCCCTGGCGTATCCAGGCGCTCGCTTTCAAAGCCATTCGCCGGTTGTATCCCGGCTATCCGCTCTGGCGCGATTTCGCCTACGAGTATGAGCAGGGTAAGCTCGCCATCGATGTCATCAACGGCGGTCCGTTACTCCGGGATTGGGTGGACGATGCACGCGCAACGCCGCAAGACTTGGATACGCTGGCTATACCGGATGAGCAGGCTTGGTTGCGCGAGCGCCAAGGATACTTTTGCTCCTAAGGGACGGCGCCGCCCCGCGGGCGGTGCCATAAATTCCGGGCCGACCGGGTCTAAGTTGATCCTTTCCCGGCTGGCATTGCGGAAGATTTTGTCATCCCGCCGTTCAAGTCCGACCTTGGTGGCGATTAGCACCCTGGATCGCAGGCGGGCCTGAGCGATCGCCTTGTGCCGGTCGGCTGCACGATGAGTAACAGACCGCGAGTGCGGCCGTCCGGAATTTCGCGCCTGGAAGTCCCCGGCTTGAACTTGTCGATTGCGCTGCTGGATCGCGGGTTTAGGATGACTATGGTGTCAGCTGAATCGATGTGTTAAGCTTATGCAAAATTAGCCGGGGGAACGCACTCATCTTTGCAGGGCTCGTGCTTCTTGGAGCGACAACAAGATGCGGATACTGCTTATATCCTCATCCTACAATGGTCTGTGTCAGCGCGCCCATGTGGAGTTAGATGATCTAGGCTACGACATTTCCATCACTCTAGCACTAAGCGCGGAGGATGTCAGAAAAGCAGTTGCCATCTTTCAACCCGATCTCATTATTTGTCCGTTCCTCAAGTAAAAAATCCCCGAGGATGTGTATAAGAAGCATCTTTGCATAATCCTTCATCCCGGCGTCAAGGGTGACCGCGGACCGTCATCGCTCGACTGGGCGATCATGAATGGCGAAACGGAGTGGGGCGCCACCGCCTTGCAAGCCGTCGAAGAGATGGATGCGGGAGACATTTGGGCCACCCATAATTTCCCTGTGCGTCAGGCCAGTAAGGCAAGCCTCTACCGGCGCGAAGTTACGCAAGCGGCGATTAAAAGCATGCTCGAAACCCTGCGGCGGCTGGAGAGCCGTGACTTTACCCCAGAACCTTTGGACTACGCCAAGCCGGAAGTCAGGGGGCAATTGCGGCCGTTGATGAAGGAAAAAGACCGTGCCATCGATTGGTCCACCGATACGGTTGAAACCATCATCCGCAAAATCAATGCGGGGGATAGCGCGCCGGGCGTTCTAGGCTCCATCAACGGCGAGGAAGTTTATCTTTTCGGTGCTCACGAAGAAGGCGAATTACGCGGCAGCAAACCTGGCGAAATCATTGCCAAACGGCATGGCGCGATCTGCCGGGCGGCGGCCGATGGCTCGGTATGGATCTCGCATCTGCGCAGAAAAAATATCGCCAAGCAGGCTGGAGCCGGAGATGGTTTGCTCGACCAACGCGTCCATTCTCGTGACAAAAGCCCGCTTGTTTTCAAGCTGCCCGCGGCCATGGTGCTTGGCTATGCTTTGAACGCGGTACCAGAGTCACCAATTGACCCGCTGTACATGGGTACCGCAAAGACTTTTAAGGAGATCTGGTACGAAGAGATAAACCAGGTTGGCTATCTCCATTTTGATTTCCATAACGGCGCCATGAGCACTGAACAATGCCAGCGTCTGCTAGAATCTTACCGGTTGGCACTGAAACGGCCCACTAGGGTCATTGTATTGAGGGGCGGGACTGATTTCTGGTCGAACGGCATCCATCTCAACATTATCGAGGCCGCCGACAGCCCCGAGGATGAATCCTGGCGCAACATCAATGCGATCGATGATATTGTCTATGAAATCATCAATTCCGGCAGCCATCTTACGGTCTCTGCAATATGGGGCGGAGCGGGTGCCGGCGGCGCCATGATGCCGCTGGCGGCAGATTATGTCTGGGCCCGCGAGGGCTGCGTCATGAATCCGCACTACAAGACGATGGGGCTTTATGGTTCGGAGTACTGGACTTATCTTCTTCCGAAACGCGTCGGGCCAGGCCGCGCCCTTGAGCTGACCGAAATACCCCTCCCCATAGGTATGAAAAATGCCAAGACAATCGGCATGATCGATGAGATTCTGCCGGATGATTACGGCGAGTTTCAGCACCAGCTCCGGGGCAAGGCCGAAGCTCTGGCAAGCAGCCCAGATTATGACGTACTCCTTGCGCAAAAGCACAAACGGCGCGCGGCCGATGAGGCGGTAAAGCCGCTTGCCGCCTATCGCGCTGCGGAGCTGCAGCATATGCGGATGAATTTTTATGGCAAGTTTTATGGAGGCGATATCAGTTACCACGAGGCCCGTTACAACTTCGTGCATAAGGTCAGACCTAAAGAAACCGCAGCCTATTTGGCCAAGCATTTGCGCCTCGACGCTTCACGGTTCCACGAATTGCGCCAGCCATTGACGTACTGACG
>CAYWHF010000251.1:0-4475 GCA_964457695.1 uncultured Methylocapsa sp. | reverse complement strand
GTACCAGCTGGTCTTTATCAAAGTGGCCTGTGTCAGACCAAAGTGAACTGTCGCAGATTGAGGCTTTCGATGTTGAGCGCTTGCACCCGGACTGGTGTGTCGAACTCGACCATTTCGCCCGCCTGAACATTGTCCAGCCCATAGACGCGGGCAATTCCGTCTCCGACCGAGAGGACCTGGCCCACCTCGGTGACTTCTGCTTCATTGCCAAAGTTCGCGATCTCGTTCTTAAGGATTGCGGAAATTTCCGCCGCGCGGATCTCCATTAACCGGCCTCTTTCATGCGTGCACGAATCGAATTGAGTTTGGTTTTGAGCGAGCTGTCTACCATGCGGGAGCCGAGCTGAACGATAAGGCCGCCAATGATCGACGGATCGACTTTGACCGACATGCTAACGTCGCCACCCCGAGCGATATCGGCTAGCGCGGAGCGCAGCGCGAGAGCGTGCTCTGCCTTCAACGCCTCCGCGACGGTCACATTCGCCCTTGTGACGCCTTTTCGCGCGTCGTTCAGCAAATTGAAATCGCGGATCATATCGAGAATTGCGAACAGCCGGCGCTTTGCCGCGACGAGCTTGAGAAAATTGGCGGCGATGCCGGTTATCCCGGCTCTGGCCAGAATGACATCGAGCGCTCTGACCTGCTCTTCCGCAGAAATGACCGGGCTCTTGATGAAACGCTGCAAATCGGCGCTTTCAGCCGCGAGTTCCGCGAAGGCGGCGAGGTCGTCGGCAGTTTTATCCGTAGCCCCGGTCTCCTCGCTCAACGCGAAGAGCGCCTGCGCGTAGCGCCCCGGCATGCCAGATAGGCGTGTTTCTTCCGTCGGCAAAACGAATTCTCCAAAGTCCAAAAAGCCCGGAAAGCCGTTCAACCGAGATCCGGCTTTTCGCGGCGCGAGCCATAAAATTGAAATTCGGGCCGAAACCGGAATGCCGCGTCAACTGGGCAGGGACGCGGCGACCCCCGAAGATTTGGCTCCCCTAACATAGAGATTTTTGCGGCGCAACCCTGGCCCTGCCCACCGCCGCGGCAACATCATATGTTGCGCCAATCACGCATGTGGTAAAGAAGCCAAATGCTCAAAGGATTTTTACCCAGCGCAGATTCAATCCAATTCTTTCGCCAATCGGCTGGGGGAACCGATCCAATTTCCCTGGCCAGGCGCGATCTTAAAAAAGTCTTGCCCCGGCGTTTTTTCAAGGAAGCGAAAGCGCAGGAGCGGGAGGGGGCTTTTGTTCTCCTGCTCGACGGGCGCCCCGTCAAGACCCCCAAAGGCAATCCCATTGCGCTTCCATCGGCTGCGGCGGCAGAGGCGATCGCCGAGGAATGGGCGGCGCAGGCCGAATGGATCGACCCTGCCTCCATGCCGATGACTCGCATCGTCAATTCGGCGATTGACGGCGTTACCTGCAACCTCGACGCAACCGCCGATGAAATTGCCAAATATAGCTGGTCCGATCTCGTCTGTTACCGCGCGGAAGCGCCAAGGAGGCTTGCGGAAGCCCAGGCCGCCGCATGGAACCCAATCCTTGCCTTTGCGCGCAAAAAACTTGGTGCGGTATTTATTTTCACCGAGGGCGTGATGTTTGTCGAACAGCCGCAATCTGCCCGCGCGGCGGTGACGGACGCCCTAAAGCGCTATTTGCAAACGGGTGCGAGCGCGCCCTTTGCTTTGGCCTCGCTGCATGTCATGACGGCGCTGACCGGCTCGGTGCTGATCGCGCTTGTCGTTGCTCATAGCGAGCTATCCCCCGAAGAGGGCTGGCGTGCCGCACATGTGGATGAAGATTTCGAGTTCGAGGCCTGGGGCGAGGATGCCGAAGCCCGCGCGCGGCGGCAGAGCCAGTGGCGCGATTTTGCGGCAGCGGTACACCTCTTCAAAACAGTCAGCACGAAAGAGAATCGCCCGTGAAACCCAGCCTTGAACGGCTCGCCGCTCGCCGCGCAAAGGCGCTTGAGGCCGGTGGAAAGCACAGGATTGACGCCCAGCACAAACGCGGAAAACTCACGGCGCGAGAAAGGATCGAGCTTTTGATCGACGAGGGATCGTTCGAGGAATCCGGCATGTTCGTCGAACACCGCGCGACCGAATTCGGCATGGATCAACGCCGCGCGCCCGGCGATGGCGTTATCACCGGCTCCGGCACGATCAACGGCCGCACTGTCTTTGTCTATGCCAAGGATTTCAATGTCTTCGGCGGCTCGCTCTCCGAAACTCACGCGCAAAAGATCGCGAAGCTCCAAGATATGGCGCTCAACAATCACGCACCCATCATCGGGCTTTTTGATTCGGGCGGCGCTCGCATCCAGGAAGGCGTCGCCGCGCTCGCCGGCTATGGCGAGGTTTTTGAGCGCAATGTCTTGGCCTCGGGGGTAGTCCCGCAAATTTCGCTCATCATGGGACCTTGCGCGGGCGGCGATGTCTATTCTCCGGCGCTCACCGACTTCATCTTCATGGTCAAGGACACGAGCTATATGTTTGTGACCGGCCCGGATGTGGTCCGCACCGTGACCAACGAGATCGTGACCGCCGAGGAGCTTGGCGGCGCTTCCGTTCACGCGGTCAAAAGCGCGGTGGCGGACGGAGCCTACGAAAACGACGCCGAAGCTCTTTTGCAATTGCGCCGCCTCATCGATTTTTTGCCCTTGTCCTATGTGAGCGGCGTCCCGGAATGGCCGAGTTTTGACGATCCTCTGCGCGCCGAACCCTCGCTCGACTCGCTGGCCCCGGAGGATGCAACAAAACCCTATGACATCAAGGAGCTCATCGCCAAGACCGTGGACGAAGGCGATTTTTTCGAGATCCAGGAGGCTTTTGCGCAAAATATTGTGGTCGGCTTCGGCCGCATGGAAGGCCGCACGGTCGGCTTTGTCGCCAATCAGCCCATGGTGCTCGCGGGCACGCTCGATTCCGATGCCTCGCGCAAGGCCGCGCGCTTCGTGCGTTTTTGCGACTGTTTTAATATCCCAATTGTGACCTTTGTTGATGTGCCGGGTTTTCTTCCCGGTACTGCGCAGGAATATGGCGGCCTTATAAAACATGGCGCCAAACTTTTGTTCGCCTATGGCGAGGCGACGGTGCCGAAAGTGACCGTCATCACCCGAAAAGCGTTTGGCGGCGCTTATGACGTGATGAGCTCAAAACATCTGCGCGCGGACGTCAATTTCGCCTGGCCGACGGCGCAAATCGCGGTGATGGGCGCCAAGGGCGCCGTCGAAATCATTTTTCGCGCCGAAGCAACCGATGCCGAAAAAATCGCCGAGCGCACCCGCGAATACGAGGAGCGCGTGCTTTCACCCTTCATCGCGGCGGAGCGCGGCTATATCGACGATATTATTTTGCCGCGCGAAACGCGGCCCCGCATTATCCGCGCGCTTGCGATGCTGCGCAACAAGCGCATCGAGAATCCAAAAAAAAAGCACGGCAACATCCCGTTGTGATTTACCATAAGGCGGTGAGGTGAGTGTCAAGCTTGACAAACCACGTTGCAAGTTCGGCGAAAAGCAGAGTCATTCGATAGGGCGCCTTTCCAATAACCTGCAGAGCCATCCGCGCATCATCCGTGGTTCCTGGGGCAGACCGGGCAGAGCGCTATGGTTTCCGCGCAATTGTGACGGCGCCGCGCGCCGACTAGACTCCATTGGCGTTTTGGCGGCAATTGGGTAGAGAGCATGCGGCTGCCGCCGCGCCAACTGGCGCAGACGATTCTCGCCGGAAAATCGCTCCTCTCGCAAACATATTCGATGACGCCGTCCATGTGTGGCAAATTCGGGGGATGGCACGGCCAAGTGAGCGGTTATATGCTGAGGCGGGTGGCGTTCTCGCGCGCCGCAGCCGGCTTTACCCAAATCGATGCCAAGAACTGCAACTTCCATCGTTCCCTGCTCTTTGATGATCCGGCAATCCTACACCGCCGGAAGGAGGGGCAGGCCATCCCATAAGTTTCTCTCACGTGGAAACATTTTTAGAGTATATCTAAATTAAGTTTCGGATGGCTTTTTCGGTCCGCTCCTTATCGCAGCCAGGATTTGAGCCGCCGCATTCCCTCCACAAGATCGCGCTCGGGTCCGGAGAAAGAAAGCCGCATCGCCGATTTGCCGCGCCCGCGGTCGAAATCGACGCCGGGCGTCGTACCCACCCCCGCATCCTCAAGCAGTCTTGCGCAAAAATCGAGCGAGTTATCGCTAAACCGCGAGATGCCGGCATAGAGGTAAAATGCTCCATCGGGAGGTAAAAAACCGTCGAGTCCCATCGCCGGCAATTCGTTCAGAAGGATCTCGCGGTTTTTGACGTAGCTTGCGCGTATGGCTTCGAGCTCTTCTTGCGCGCCAAAAACCGCTTCCGCACCAAGCTGGCTCAAATAGGGGACCGAGATTGCGAGACTCTGCTGCAAGCATTCGACGGGCCGGATGAGATGTTCCGGCAAAACGAGCCAGCCGATGCGCCAGCCGCTCATGCAAAAATATTTGGAGAA
>CAYWHF010000250.1:0-4492 GCA_964457695.1 uncultured Methylocapsa sp. | reverse complement strand
AATCCCTGATTTCGCTGCGCGACCTCCTTCCTCATCTCGTGGCCTGGCAAAAGCGCAATGGCTATGCGATCAGTCTTTCTTGCGAAGCAACGCTCAATATCGCCCGCTCGCCCGAGATCCTTTCTCTCATGCGTGAGGCGGCGTTCAACACAATTTTTTGCGGGATTGAAACGCCGGAACCCGAAGCCCTTAGAGCCATAAGCAAGGCGCACAATATGATGGTGCCAATTCTTGAGGCCGTGCGCACCATCAACCGGCACGGTATGGAGGTCGTTTCGGGAATTATTCTTGGCCTCGACACGGATACCGACGACACCGGCCCGCGCATTCTCGACTTTCTCGAACAATCAAAAATTCCGATGGCGACCATCAATCTGCTTCAGGCTTTGCCGCGCACACCTCTTTGGGACCGTCTGCAGAAGGAAGACAGGCTCATCGAAGCGGCGGATCGCGAGTCAAATGTGGAATTCAAGATGCCTTATGACCAGGTCCTTTCCATGTGGCGCAGCTGCATGGCCAAGGCCTATCATCCTGAGGCTTTGTTCGCCCGCTATGAACATCAGCTGCGTGCAACGTGGCCAAACCGCCTGCGGCGGCCATTAAGCCGTCAGCGCTTGTCGCCGGGAAATATTATTAAAGGCTTCACGATTCTCGCCCGGATCATTTGGATCGTCGGTATCCGCGGCGACTATAGGCGCACCTTTTGGACGTTCGCATTGCCCCGCCTCCTGCGCGGCGAGATCGAGCCCGTTTTGAGCGTGAGCCTTTTGGCGCATCATCTGATCATGTTCGCGCGAGATGCTTGCAAGGGCATGGGCAATGCCTCGCACTACTCGGCCAAAATTCAGGCGCGTGAAGCCGAAGCCGTATTGCCGCGGCTGCGTCCCTCTACCGCTGCTGCCGATTCGAAAAACCGCGTGTGATGTCATTTTTGATGCGCGCGTGAGAAGCACCTCCGCGACACGGACGATCAACGATTCTTGAGTGCTTCCGACGCTCCTAAGAGTGCTGGCGCGCCCGCGCCCGGTACGCCGCTGCCTTTGCACGGTTGCCGCATACGGCCATGCTGCACCAGCGCCGTGCATGACCCTTGCTCACGTCCAAGAACCACAGTGTGCACGCCGGGCCTTCGCATCTGCGCACGAGAGTGAAATCCTTTTGGCATACAAGATCGCCAATCGCTTCGGCGATCGGCGATAGCAGCCCTTTCGGACTGCGCCAGCGGCGCCTGATCTGCCAATGCAGCGCTCCGTATCCGCCTTCGCCGCTTTCTCTCTCCTCCTTGGCGGGCGCAAGCTCGATCTGGCGATAGGCCTCGTCTTGCTCAAGAAGCCGGTTGAGCGGCCCCAGTTCGCGCAGCGCTCGTCTATCGAGCGGCTTACCTGCATGGTCGCAAACGAACGAACGAAACCATTCGCGCAGCTCCCGTGCCTGCGACGCCGCGCCATCAAGTGCACGCGCGCCTGCGTGCACGCGAAAATGTGCCGCCGCACTCGCCGGAACGGCATGGGCGTGTTCGAGCCAGGCGAGAAGGCCGGCGCCATTCGCCAGCCACTCGATTTCTTGGCCCCACGGAGCCGCGATGCTGTTGAGGAAATCGAGCGCGAGATCGTCTCCGATGAACAACGGTGCAAGACGCCGCTCGGCCATCAATGGTCTCCAGAAGGCTCCAGGCAACCCCGAGCTTCACAAATACGTTACCCGTATTTTCGCCATTGACAAGTTACTCCCCTGTGAATAACCTGATAATATATATTATACAGGTTACACATTCTGTCGCCCACACCGGAAAGGAGATTGCAATGGGGCCCACTTACCACACTGCTTCGGTCGCTGGACTAAAAGTGTTCTATCGCGAGGCTGGCGACGCGAAGGCGCCGTGCGTGCTGCTGCTGCACGGCTTTCCCACCTCCTCGCATATGTACCGGGAGCTTATTCCCGAGCTTGCCGATCGCTACCATGTGGTGGCGCCGGATCTTCCGGGTTTTGGCTTCACTGACGCGCCCAGCCGGTCAGGCTTCACATACAGCTTTGATCATCTCGCCGAGGTGATCGACCGGTTCACCGAGGTCGCCGGCCTCAACCGCTACGCGCTCTATGTCTTCGATTACGGCGCACCGATTGGCTTCCGCCTCGCCATTCGTCATCCGGACCGGATAACCGCCGTGATCTCGCAAAATGGCAATGCGTATTTGGAGGGATTAAGCGAAGGCTGGAACCCGATCCAGGCCTATTGGAAGGAGCCTTCGCCAGAAAACAGAGCAGCGCTGCGCACCTTCCTCAAACCGGAAACAACTCAGTGGCAGTATACGCATGGCGTACCGGCGCCGGAGCGGCTTTCACCAGATGCCTGGACCCTGGACTCAGCGCTCCTTGCTCGTCCGGGCAATGACGAGATCCAGCTCGATCTGTTCCGCGACTACCAGAGCAATGTCGCGCTTTATCCCGAATTCCAGGCCTATATTCGCGCGCAACGGCCACCGCTTCTCGCCGTGTGGGGCAAGAACGATCCATTCTTCCTGCCTGCCGGTGCCGAGGCCTTCAAGCGCGACAATCCGGACGCCGAAATTCACCTGCTCGATGCCGGCCATTTCGCGCTCGAGAGCCAGGGACCGGAGATTGCGGCAATCATCCGCGACTTCCTCGCGCGCAAACTGCCGGAATAACTCCGGGGCGCCTAACCTCCAACCAGTCCATTAAGGAGGGGTCCCGGTATGACACTAAATAAAAAGGAGAAGTAAATGCGCGGGCTTGGTGGGCGAGTGGCAGCTCAATGACCAAATAACGCGCGCCTCGCGTCCCGGAGCGGCTCTTTGCACCTTATGCGCGATCCGGAAATTTAAGCCCTTCATATGCATTGACATTTATCGCTCGCGGGGACGCGCCAGACGAGGATTCAACCCTACGATAGCGTGACACTGACGCTAAAAACCTCTCGCGCTGCCTCGCAAAGATCACTATTCTTCCCAGAGTAAAGCCACGATTTCATGCTTGGGAAGGAAATATGAAACAAAAGGCTTCCCCATATCCTGCGGTGCCGCGCGGCCCATGCTCCTTGAGTGAGCGTTTGTTTGCGAACAGGAGTCACTCCATAGAACTTACGCGCGGGCTCAACCCCGAGGATATGACCGTCCAGGCCATGGACGACGCCAGCCCAACTAAATGGCATCTCGCCCATACAAGCTGGTTTTTCGAGAGCTTGCTTCTCGCCCCGCATCTCGACGGCTATTTGGTCTTCGATGAGATGTTCAACTATTGCTTCAACTCCTATTATGAATCGCTTGGCCCGCGTCAGCCGCGCCCCAAGCGGGGACTTCTCACTCGGCCTTCGAGCGAAACGGTGCTGGCCTACCGGGCGCATGTGGATGACGGGCTCGAGAAGCTTCTCTCTGCCGGGATTACACCTGGTTCGGAGGCCGCGCGGATTATCGAAATCGGGATCAACCACGAACAGCAGCATCAGGAGCTGATGCTCACCGATATTTTGGCACTCTTTGCGGCAAACCCGCTGCGTCCGTCCTACCGGGCGCCCCGCCCGCACCGGGATTGCGGTGAACCAGAGCCGTTCCGCTGGATCACTTATCACGATGGAGTTTGCGAAGTCGGTCATGCGGGGCACGGATTTGCATGGGATAATGAAATGCCCCGCCATCGCCAATTCATCTATCCGTTTCGCCTTGCGGACCGGCTCGTAACCAACACCGAATGGCAAGAGTTCATCGAAGACGGTGGCTATCGTAACTTCGCTCTTTGGCTTTCCGATGGCTGGGCCGTTGTGAATCGCGAGGGATGGCAGGCCCCGCTTTATTGGGAAGAGCGCGACGGGCTGTGGCTCACAATGACCCTCGAGGGCGTGCGTCCGGTGGATCGCGCAGCTCCCGTTGCGCATGTGAGCTATTATGAGGCCGACGCTTTCGCGCGCTGGGCTGGTCACCGGCTCCCGACCGAATTCGAATGGGAGATTGCGGCCAATGGTGCCGAGGCGAGAGGAAATAATCTCGCCTCCGGTTCGCTGCGGCCCCTCCCATCTGAATCGAGCCGGTACGGCGAGCTCCGGCAAATGTTTGGCGAGGTATGGCAGTGGACGCAAAGCGCTTACCTGCCCTATCCGGGCTACCGCGCGCTTGCGGGAGCGCTCGGCGAATACAATGGGAAATTCATGTCCGGGCAGCAAGTCTTGCGCGGCTCTTCTTGCGTGACGCCAAACGGACATTCGCGCGCGACCTATCGCAACTTCTTTTATCCCCACCAGCGCTGGCAGTTTACCGGGCTGCGTCTCGCCTCGGAGGACTCATGATGCCGAAATCCAACCTTGCCCCGCGCAAAATTGCTCCTTGGCAAGATTCCGAATTCGCGTTGAGCGTCATCAATGGCCTGTCAAACAAGTGTAAGAGCCTTTCTTGCAAATATTTCTATGACAAGCGAGGCAGCGAACTTTTTGAGAAGATAACAAATCTACCGGAATATTATCCGACGAGGACCGAAATTGCGA
>CAYWHF010000249.1:0-4493 GCA_964457695.1 uncultured Methylocapsa sp. | reverse complement strand
CCGGCAATATCGAGCCCCGCCGCATAATCGCCGTCCTTGATCAGCTTGCGGAATTTTGCCGAGCCCGTGACATTGGTGCGCACGCCGACATTGACGAACGGAATCTCGCGATTGAGCACGAAGGGCTCGAGGCCGGAGAGGCGCAGCAGCGGCTCGACCTCAGGCAGTTTGCGCGGCGCAACACCTTTGACGCGCTCGGCAATCGCGCGAATATGGTCTGGCGTCGTGCCGCAGCAGCCGCCGGCGACGTTGACGAGGCCGGCTTCGGCAAATTCGCCGACGAGCGAAGCCATATATTCCGGGCTCTCGTCGTAAAGACCAAATTCATTGGGCAGGCCGGCGTTGGGATAAGCGCAGATGAGCGTATCTGCAATATGGGAAAGCTCGGCGATATGGGCGCGCATCTCGCGCGCGCCAAGCGCGCAATTCAAGCCGAAGGTCAAAGGTTTTGCGTGCAGCAGCGAATGCCAGAAGGCGGTTGGGCTCTGGCCCGAAAGGGTGCGGCCCGACAAATCCGTGATCGTGCCGGAAATCATCACCGGCACACGCTCGCCGAGCTTCTCGAATAAAGCCTCGATTGCTGCCAGCGCCGCTTTCGCGTTCAAAGTGTCAAAAATCGTCTCGACAATCAAAATATCGGCGCCGCCTTTGACGAGCGCTTCCGCCGCCTCAAAATAGGCTTCGCGCAAATCATCGAAATTGACCGCGCGAAAGCCTGGATTATTGACATCGGGCGAAAGCGAGGCGGTGCGGTTGGTTGGCCCCAGGGCGCCCGCGACAAAGCGGACAATTCCATCCTTTTCTTCCGCTTCATCCGCCGCCGCGCGCGCAAGCCGCGCCGCGGCAAAATTCAGCTCGGATACAAGCGCCTCCATGCCATAATCGGCTTGCGAAATCCGCGTCGAATTAAACGTGTTCGTCTCGACAATATCGGCGCCCGCGCTGAAATAGGCGCGGTGAATGTCCTTGATCGCCCCGGGCTGTGTGAGGGTCAAAAGATCATTGTTGCCGCGAAGGTCCTTTGGCCAATCGGCGAAGCGGTGCCCGCGAAAGTCACCTTCGGAAAATTTGTGCTGCTGGATCATCGTGCCCATGGCGCCGTCGAGCAGCAGGATTCTCTCCTTTGCCGCGGCACGGATCGCGCGGGCGGTTTCTTCTCCCGTAAATCTGCGCGGCATTCAGGCGGCCTTTTGCAAAAGTTTCGGGCGAAGGCCGAGGAGGTGGCAGATCGCATAGACAAGATCGGCGCGATTCATGGTATAGAAATGAAATTCCTTAATTCCATGATCGACGAGATCGAGCACTTGCTCGGCGGCGACTGTCGCCGCGACAAGTTTGCGCGTCTCCGGATCGTTGTCGAGGCCCTCAAACCGCTCGGCGAGCCATTGCGGCACGCTTGCGCCGGCGCGCAGCGCGAATTTCGCTGTTTGCTTAAAGCTTTGCACGGGCACGATGCCGGGCGTAATCGGAATCTCGATGCCGCTATCGCGCACCTTGTCGAGAAAGCGCAGATAAACGGCATTATCGAAAAAGAACTGGGTGATCGCCCGGCTCGCCCCGGCATCGATCTTGGCCTTCAACACGTCGATATCGTCGTCGGGCGAGGCGCTTTCGGGATGCCCTTCCGGATAGGTCGCGACAGAAATTTCGAAATCGGCGATGCGTTTGATTCCGGCAACCAGCCCCGCCGATGTCGGATAGCCTTTTGGGTGCGGACAAAATATTGTCCCCGGACCGCCTTGAGGATCGCCGCGCAGGGCAACGATGTGGCGCACGCCGGTGTCCCAATAGTCGCCGACGATCGCGCCGATCTCTTCGCAGGACGCCGCAACGCAGGTCAAATGCGCGGCGGGTTTTACTGCCGTCTCGTTGACGATACGCGTGACCGTCGCATGCGTGCGCTCCCGCGTCGATCCGCCGGCGCCATAGGTCACCGAGACAAAGTTCGGGCCAAGAGGCGCGAGCCGCTTGATCGATTCCCAGAGCGTCACTTCCATTTCCGCGCTCGCCGGCGGAAAGAACTCGAAGGAAACGGAAATATCGGGATGATTGGAGCGGCTCGGCCTCGGAAAGGAGCAAAAAAGTGTCTCGTTCATGCGACAACCCGCGCGGTTAATGGGAGAGGATCGGCAATTATCCGGCGATCGCGCCCGAGCCATAGTGACACGGCGAGCTGACCGGATTCGCCCGACTTTGGCAGAAGAGTTTCAACAGCGATCAAATCCAGCCCCGCAGCGACCAAAAAACCCGCGAGGAAACCTGCGACTTCCTCGCGCGCAAAGCCAAGCCGCCCGTGGGCATGCGCCGTGCGCAGCGCCTCTTCCTCGTGCGGCGCGAAATCGGCAATAAGAATCCGCCCGCCAGGGCGCAACACGCGCGCGGCCTCGCGAATGGCGCGCAAGGGATCATCGAGATAATGCAAGACCTGGTGCATCACCACGAGGTCATAAGAATCTCCCGCGGCGGGCACGGCGTAAATATCGCCCTGGCGCAATTGCACATGGCGCAACCCCGCGCGCTCGATGCGAACACGGGCAACGCTCAGCATCTGTGGCGATAGATCGATGCCGACCGCGTGTGCGGCGAGCGGGCCCAAAAGTTCGAGCATGCGCCCGGTGCCCGTTCCAAGGTCGAGCAGCGCATGGACAGGTCCTTGTCCCGCGGCCTTGCGGATCGCGGCCTCGACCCTTTCTTCCGGAACATGCATGGCGCGGAGTTCATCCCAATTTCCTGCTTGCGCGGCAAAATAGCGTGCCGCCTGATCCGCGCGCGCTTGCCTCGCTTCGACGAGACGCGCCCGGTCGGCGGCAAGATTCGCGTCCGGCGGAGAGAGCCGCGCAATAAGATCGCGGGCGAAATCCGCAACCGGCCCCGCCTGCGCGATCCGGAAGAACACCCAAGCACCTTCGCGATGGCGCTGGGCGAGCCCTGCCTCGACAAGCAGCTTCAAATGCCGTGAGACGCGCGGCTGGGATTGGCCGAGGATCGTCACCAATTCGCTGACCGTGAGCTCGGCTTCGGCAAGGAGAGCAAGCAGGCGCAGGCGCGTGGCTTCGCCCGCGGCGGTTAAGGCGGCAAGAAGGGCGTCAAAACTTATGTGATCCGACATGGGGATCCTGCGGAGAAAGGTTCTGCCCATAATATGCAGATATGTTTATATGTAAAGCGCTTTTTGCGGCTTGGCTTGAAAAACCATTCCGGCTTGGAGAAATCGAAGCGCAAGGTTAAGAGTATTGGGCCCATCAACGATTTTCCCAAGGGAGGAAGCGATGAAAACTTTTGTTCGTTTGGCGCTCGCCGGCGCCTTTGTTTTGGCCCTCGGCGCAACCGGTTTTGCCCAGGCGCCGGCCCCCGCCCCCGCCGCTCCTGCGGTTCACCCTGAACCGAAGAAAGCCCCAAAACCTGTGGATGCGGCCACGAAAGCCCTATCCAAGGAATGCTCCGCAAAGGCCGACGCCCAAAAGCTGCATGGCAAGGCGCGAAAGGAGTACCGCGAAAAGTGCAAGAAGGGCGAGACCTGAGCGCGCCAGTTTCTTGACGGTTTTTTCAAGCTACTCTAGCCCTCATGCTGGGCGGAAGGAAGCCCGAGGTTCTATTGCGAGCGAAGCGGTTCGCGCAGCGAACGCAATGGAAGCGGGCGACTGGAGAGAGGCGCCGAGGCGCCGTCTCGAAGCACGGGGGCGCGTTGCCGCCTGATCCGCTCATCCTGAGCTTGCCGAAGGACGAGACGCCTCCCCAGGTTAAACCCGGGGCTCGAAGCGACGCAATCCAGCGGGCTGCCGCCTTCTGGATTCGCCGCTGCGCTCCTCGCGAAGTCGCCCGCGCAAGAGCGATGTTTCGCCTGTCAAGCGTTTCCGGTCGCAAGCGGGCCGCTGCAAAAAGCCGACCTTACACCAAGGAGCAACTTAACAAAGAAACCCGGCGGCCGGCGCGCTGCCGCCACCAAATTTTTTTCGTACCAAAATTCCGGCCGGTCTTACTTCATCGAAGGCCATACGCTGTCTTCGGCGTTGTAAGGTTTTGAGCCGCGACCGGACAAAATGTTTTCACGTGAAACATTTCTGGAATGATTCTAAAACAGAAATTTTGATGGAATGGCCGGTCTGGGAAACCCCTTAAGTCAATAAAAAGCTGTATACATCAAGTTTTGCAAAATCGATCATGGGTTCCGCCTTGGCCATGCCCGGCGCGCCGTTCGCCTTGCCAGGCCCCGCCGCCTCCCTGTAGAAGCGGCCCAACAAAACGCTCCGCACTTTGCAGCCGTTCCCCTATGATGTTGCTCCGCTCGCTTCTCTTCCACGCATCCTTCTATCTTCTGACGACAGCGCTCGCGATTGTCGGCCTTCCCATTCTTTTGCTGAACCGGCACGGGGTGCAGGCTTACGCAAAATTTTGGACCGGCTCGGCGGTCTGGCTTTTGCAAAAAATCTGCAACCCCAAGATCGAATGGCCCGGGCTTGAAAACCTTCCCTTTAACCCCTGCACAATCGCCC
>CAYWHF010000248.1:0-4494 GCA_964457695.1 uncultured Methylocapsa sp. | reverse complement strand
TTCTTTGAGGCGCAGCGCCTCATCGACGGCGATTTCATCAAATGGGTTCATCGACATTTGAACATTGGCGAGGTCGACACCCGAGCCGTCGGGTTTCACTCGGACCTTCACGTTGAAATCGACGACCCGTTTGACGGACACAAGAATTTTCATTGCCGAATCTCGAATGAGCAATGCAGTCACATCTTACCATGGTTAGGTACCGGCTCGCTTGCGTTGAGTCAACGACATCGGACTTCGCCTGCCGCGATACCAACTGACCTGTTTTTTGACTTGGTTGGGGGGACCGTGAGACCGGCCTTACAATGAGGATAGTTCAGAATAATTCAAAAAATGCTTCACGTGAAACATTTTCGTCCGGTTTCAGCCCAAAACCTTACAAGGCGCAAGACGAGCCCCTCTCCGCCCTTTCAAGATCGGCAAAAAATCTTGTGCAATCGGAATCCGGCAGCAGTGGCGCCTTTTTGGGCCGCACCGGGTTCGAGGAATGTCTCCGAAGGAAGATTGGCGCAAAACCTATTCGCAAACCTTGCACCGGGCTAAGCCCTCGCCCTTCGAGCGCTGGAAGGGGCGCATGTTAATATTGACAATATTTATCAGTTATATTAGCTTGGATGTATCTATGCACAGCGGCGCGGTTTCCAGATGCGAGAGTGTTCCTTAAACGACAATAAGCTGAGAAATCGCTGCCCGGTGCCGGTAAGCTAATCACTGAGCCAAGGCGACAAGCAAATGGCACGGTGCGCCCGAGCTGACGCCCGGGGACGGTAAGGCACCACCTTTCACAGCGATAGGACAGCTTGTCTGCTTCGGCCAATCACGCGACAATCTGTCCTTAACCGTAACCATCCTTGCATCCCGAGGAGGCACAAGAATTGCTGATTGCAAACCGGCGACAGTCTCACAGGATGGGCCGTGCTTATGATAAGAGCTGCTGGTGACCGGAATATTGCAAAGGTCTAGGACTATGACCTTCCAGAACGCGCGCTCCGCCATAAAGGCGGCAACACTCAAATCCCACGACAGGCTGGCATCTTTCGTTTTTATTTTCTGCACGCTTTTGATGCTTGCGACTGTCGTTCGCATGTGGAGCCATTGGTACGAGATCTCGGCCATGCTTGGCTTCGATCGGGCGGCTGACGTGCTGCCGGCTGTCACGGGAGCCGCGCTTCTCGTTTCATGGTGGGTAAACACTGGCAATGACTAAGGCGCCTAAGGCGCCTAACGTCGCGTTGAGGCTGTCAACGGTTCTGCCCCGGCACCCAAAGGATGTCGGCTTTTCCCCTGGCGTTCATATAACGCGCGGCGACGAACAGGAAATCCGATAGCCGGTTGACATATTTGAGCACAGGCGCGCCGACCTCTTCGCCAGGCGTATTGGCCAGGGCAACGAGCAGGCGTTCGGCCCGCCGCGTCACGGCGCGCGCGAGGTGAAGAGCGGCGGCGGCTTTCGAGCCGCCCGGCAGAATGAATGAGGTCAATTGCCCTAGTCCCGCATTGAGTTCGTCAATCTTATGTTCCAGCCGGTCTACTTGCGACTGGACAATCCGCAGCGGCTCGGTCTTGCCTTGCTCACCGGGCGGCACGCAAAGGTCGGCGCCGAGATCGAAGAGGTCATTTTGAACGCAACGCAGCATCGCGTCGAGCTTGGCGCAATTCGTGTCGGTCGCGGTCTCGACGCGGGCAAGCCCTATCGCCGAATTGGCCTCATCGATCGTGCCATAGGCCTCGATCCTGAGATCGCATTTAGGCCGGCGCCCGCCGCTGCCGAGCGCTGTCGTGCCGTCATCGCCGGTCTTAGTATAAATTTTGTTCAGGACTACCATCGCGCCTCCTGCCATGCTTATCAGCGAAACCACAAGACTCCCGAGATAATGACTATAACGGCGAATTGGACGCTGGCCCGCCAGCGCATCAGTTTTTGCGGCAAAAAGGAGTTTTCCCCGCCCAGCATGTTGAGCAATCCAAGCACCAATACGACCGCGACCGCGCCGGTGCCAATTGCAACGATGGGAGTTGCAGAAATTCGCTTCTGCATCCCCTAATAACGGCGCAGGAGCCGTTCCAGATAGTCCAATTCCTCGCGCGGCCGTGCGGGCTCGCCGAGCCTGCGCCGCAGTTCGTCCAACACCCGCCGCGCGCGTTCTGCCGCTGGAGCTGTCATCGGATCGAAGCGCGCGGCCGGATTGTTAAATCCTTTGTCGAGGCCCGCGGGGCGGCCAAGGGGATCGGTACCTTCGCCCGCGCCGAACTGGCCGGGGGAGCCTTGGCCATCGTCTTCCCCGTCGTCAGCCGTTCCATCCCCCTGGCCTTGCGGGGCGTCGGCGAGTTTTTGCGCGCCTTCACGCAAGGCTTCGACGGCGCGGCCTTGCGCATCCACCGCGGCACCGTTGCCATGAGGAACTTGATTAAGCGCGTTTTCGGCATCGCGCATCGCGTTTCTCGCCTCGGCGAGATTATTGGCGGCGGCCCCGGCTTGATTGAGGCGGTTTTGCAAATTTTCGACCCGGTCGCGGAGCGCTTTTTGGCGCTTGGCAAGGTCTGCATCATTGCTTTGCCGGGCCGGGGAATTCTTGCCGCTCTTGCCTTGGCCGTTCTGGCCGAGGCTGCCATCGCTTTCGCCTGAGCTTTCGCCATTTTGCTGGCCAAAAATATCGCCAAGCGTCAGCCCGGGGGGCAACAATCCGTCGTCGCGTTGCCCGCGCTGCAGCTGGCGTTCGTCCTGTCCGCTCTCATAGGTCTCGTCGCGCAAATCCTGCTGGTCCTGGCTCAAGCGCCCGAGCTCGTCGAGCGCGCGGCTCATTTCGCGCGCCCTCGGGTCTTGTTTGCGCGGCTTGGCTAAACGCAAATTTTCAAGAACATCTTGTAGCCGCTCCAGCATTTTTTGCGCATTCAAGGTATCGCCCGAACGCAGCATCGCCTGCAAATCGTCGACCATCTTTTGCAGATCCTTTTGACGGACCAAACGGCCATCGCGCTTGAGGGCCGCAAAATCGTCTCGACGATCGAGATCGTTCTCCTGAACAGCGAGTTCTTGCAGAAATTTATCCATCGCGGCGCGCAGGTTCTCGGCGAGCTTGTTGATCTCGTCTTCAGAAGCGCCCTGCTGCATGGCGTCGCGCAACTTCTGCTCGGCGGCGCGGAGATCGCGCTCGGCAGCGGAGAGATCGCCGCTTTCGATGCGCAGCGCCATCTGCCAAAGCAAATCGGCAACCTCGATCAGATCGCTGTCGGCCTTCGCCGCATTGAGCCGGTCTTGCGCGACGCGCAGTCCCAGATAGACGCCGGCGCCCGTGTCGAAAGTCTCAGGCGCGATCATCAAACCGTCGAGCGCGTCGGCGATGCGCGCTCTGTCGTCAGGAGCAAGGATCAGCGTGCGGCGGAGCTCTGCAAGAGCACGGGCGAGCGGCTTGACGAATGGCTTTTGCGGCAAGGTGATGACCGTACTGCCGCTCGAACTCTCATTTCCACCCTCATCATGAGCGGTGAGCGTCATTTCGACGCGCGCACCGGCCCAAGGGTGGTCGCCAAGGTCGATCGTCGTTTCCGCTTCTCCGCTTATGGTTGGCGGGGGCGGAAGCATGAGAGGGGTGCGCGGAGGTTCGACGAGAGACCGTTTTGAAGGATGGCCGCCGGGAAGAACAGGTTTTGCGAAACCCGCCTCCGCGGCCGTCACGCCATAATCGTCGGCGACACTGTATTTTAGGACAAAAGATCCGCGCAGGTTGAATTTTGGCACGCCGGTCAAGGCGATCGACGGCGGTTGGTCCAAAATCGCATGAATGTCGAAAGTCCCAAGGTGACTGCCGGAACTGCGAAGCGTCAAGGTCGCATCGCCACTAAGAAGAAGCCTGGTTTCGATTTCGCCTTCATCCGGGCCCTTCGCCGGTTTGGCGGAAGCGCCCGTAGTGGCATTGTCACCCCTTTTGCCGTCCTTTGCGGATTTGGCGAGCCCGCCCTTCGCCTCTATGTCGAGCTTGCGGCCCGGCGCGTGAATCACGACAATCGAACCTGCCGGCGCTTCAACGGATGTGCGGCCTTGCGCAAAACCGAAACTATGGCCCTTTGAGAGGTTCAAAACGATCGGCATTTTGCCGGTATATGCCGGTGGATCGATCCAAGCATCGAAACGGCTATCGATCCTGTCGAAAGTGCCAAAACGCCAATCGAAGGCCGCGGCGACGCGGGCATATCTTTCTGGGCCTGCGACAAATCCGGTGGCGATAAGCGCAACGAAGACAACCGCCCGCAAGGCGAACCGGTCGAGCTCGGCGGCGCGCGGAGAGGGCGGTCCCGCGCGCAAGAGCGCGACAGCTTGCTCGGCGCGGCGGCGGTGCAGGTTCCACAGGGCCACGGTCATCGGACTATTGGCGCCATTGCCCAGCCGGTCGGCGATAACCGCTGCGGGGTGCAGGGCAAGGCCAGAGACTTGGTCGATCCGCAAAAGCCCGTCCTTGCCCGACGGAAAACGAAATCCGCCCAGCGGCAGCAACC
>CAYWHF010000247.1:0-4504 GCA_964457695.1 uncultured Methylocapsa sp. | reverse complement strand
CGGATCCCCATTATCCGCATCAAAACCCGCCGATCAAAAGAATCGCATCGATATCGCGGTAGCCCGCCTTCAGAAGGCCACCTCTGTCACGCGCGAATCTTTTACCTATATCGTTAGCGTTCAGGTCCGCTCCCGCGATCCAGTCAAAGCAGCGCAATTGGCGCAGGCCATCAGCGAGGCCTACATAAACGACCGGCTTCGGGTGAAATACGAGGCAGTGCAGCGCGACGCAGCATGGCTTGCGGACCGCCTCACGGAGCTGCGCCAGGAAGTCATCCGCAGCGAAGAGGCCGTCGCCCAGATTCGGCGGACGTATGGATTGACGGCAACCGATACGGGCGGAACATCGACGGTAGCTAGCCAAAAGATCACCGAGCTCAATAAAGCAATAGGCGCTGCGGAAACCGAACTTTCGCGCAAGCAGGCGAAAGTTGAACAGGCTCGCCGCGTTCGGCAATCCGGCGGCAACATTGAAGGGCTGCCAGAAGTCATGGCATCGAGCGTGATCACGACATTGCGGGCCCAGCAAGCCGAGATTATCCGAAAGTTGGCCGAAATGCAGCCCTTACCGACGCAGCGCGACATTGTTGCTCTCCGGCCCGATGCTATTCGGGAGCAAGAGGCACGCCGTGCGATTGAAGGCCAAATTTCTGCCGAAGTAGATCGTATCATCGCTAACCTAGAAAATGATTACGCGGCCTCCCGCGACCATGTTGATGGCTTAAAGCAGGAACTGGCCAGGCTAACTGGCCCAAGCAGCGTTGCGAAGGACGATGGGCAGGTAAAACTTCGAGACGCTCAAAGCGTTGCCAATGCCAACAGGCAGGTCTACGATTCATTTCTGAATAAATTGAAGGAATTGCAGCAGATCGAGACCAAGCAGGAACCAGAGGCGCGGATAATCGAAAAAGCCCGCGTGCCAGAATATCCGAGTTATCCAAATCGTCGACTTTTCATTTTCGCGTCTCTCGGTTTGGGATTATTGTTCGGCCTCGGGGGCGCTTTCGGTGCCGAGTATTTTAGCGCCGACCGGATGCAATCGTCTGCGTTTGTCGTTCCAACGCAAGTTGAGCAGATTTTGCGTCTTCCTATGTTGGCGAGCGTTCCGCTCCTCACCACTAAAGACAATAAGCAAAATGGGAGCGATCTTGAATTTCTCGATTATTTGGCTGCGAACCGGCAATCTCATTTTGCCGAAGCGCTGCGCAGCATCCGCTTTGGATTGCTGCGGGCAGATGGCGACAAGATAGGAAAAGTGATACATATTACCTCAGCTGTCCCCGGAGAAGGCAAGTCGACTCTGACTGCTGCGCTCGCTATGTCGGCGGCGCTTGCAGGGGCAAGAGTCGTTTTGATCGATTGTGATTTGCGTTGCCCGACGGCATCGAAATTATTTGGTCTGACAAAATCGGCAGGTTTCAGCGATTTGCTTTCCCGGCGCGCGGAATGGGATGAGATTGCAATCAATTACGCTGATTCGCCTTTGACAGTCGTGCCAGCAGGGAACTGCGACCAAAACGCGCTCGATCTGATCGGTTCGCAGCGAATGGCAGAGGTCCTAAAATTGACCGCGCAATATGATCTCGTTTTTCTCGACGGGCCTCCGGTCCTTCCAGTCTCGGACGCAGCAATAATTTCTAACCTAGCCGACAAAACCGTGCTCGTGATTGAATGGAACAAGACGGATCGCGATCTCGTTTGTCAGGCTGTTGATTGCATCAATCTCAACAAGGGCACCCTATCAGGGGTCGTGTTGAACAAAGTAAATTTGGCCGCGATCAAATCCTACGGTGGAAATTACAGCAAATACTATTCTAACATCGAAAAATATTACCAACGTGATTTTGTGTAAAACCGCCACGCCTGTTGCGGCGTGCGACCTCCCGCGCGCAATCGGTTCTATAATAACGATCGCGCCTGTCACGCCGCCGGCACCCAAATTTCTTAAATACCGCGCCGATACCAAGTCCGCCGCTGGCCGCCGCGCTATCTCGAATCAGCTCCGGCACCGCAGTGACCTTTTGTCCACGGCCAGGGTCGGCGACCAACTCGAGGACGATCACAGATCTTCGCTTGTCTGTATCAAGCCTTTTTGAACACAGCATTCTTGATCAGGTTCACGACGACCGTAACGATCGCGCCTGTCACGCCGCCGCCAGCCAAATTTCCAAGCGCCGCACCAATATCAAACCCGCCGCTAGCAGCAGCGCCCCCGAGTGCAGGGATCAGACTTTGGAGGATTGAGCCTCCGACCCCTCCGCCGATGGCGCCCGAAATCGTTTTGGCGAGAGGGCTGAGATCGATATTCTTCAAAATCCCGCCGACGGCGTTCCCGCCAACTGCTCCAGCCACAACCTGAAGAATAAGGTTGATAATCGTTCCTGACATATTTCCCTCCTCTTCGATGTTTGTGTCTACCTTGAAAGCCTCGGAATCAGCCATGCGTGACGCCGAGGCTCAGTTTTTCAAACACGACCCGCCTAGCTGGGATAAGCGCTTACTAGCGAAGCCATATAGCGCCTATTGCCGCGAGCAGCGCGCCGCCAATTATCACTACTGCGATGCTGCTTCTTAACTTTCCTCGTAATGTCCACATCGTCTCCTCCGGATTTTCCTTTTCACCGAGCTTGTGTATATACGATTATGTCGTAACTAACATAGGTTGAAATATACTGAGGTGAACCCGCAAGATCCGCAAATTGTCCCTTAAGGAGTTTGTTGCCCAAATCCGGGCAGCGGGTGGGCTCGTCATCACAGCCACGCGAACGAATGCCGTTCCGCCGACGATGATCGCGCCCGCCAACGACGGCGAAGATCTCGCGCCAAATCGCCGAGGGTACGCGGATTTGGGCAAGACTCAGCGCCGGACACTGTTCTCTGCCCCCCGCGTTTACGCTTTTGCGCACAAGCAGCATTTTTATGGTCGCTCGGCTCAAGGACCATCGTACGTTGTTGGGCTGCATCTAACGCGGCACCCAAGCGCCAATGAGCACGTCTTTTGAAACGATTACGCATATGCAACTTCCTAGCGTTCAGAATGGGGGCGTTGAGAACAGACCTTTCGGCCCCCCTTGTCCCGGAAAGCCAATGTGCACGAACCGCACGGAAGCGCGGAGGGTTCCCGTAGAGCAAATCGAAGCCAAATAAGCTCATATCTTCGGCGCGGTCCAAAGGACGATCTCGCGCATGACTCGGGCAAGCGACGCGTCAAGCGCCGCGGCGACCGCGGACGGTTCGCTCGACGGCACCGGAACATTGGCGGAAAACAACCGGCTTGCGATGGTGCGTCCGCTCGCAGCTACGAGTTCAGCCGAGATTTGAACCGACGCTTCGCCTCGAGCCGCATCGAAATCGAAGCGGCGCAGCGTTGTGTTGAGGGTTGCGTCGGCAAGGATTCCGGGACGGCCAACGGCGCGCAATAGATGCGCGTTCTGAAAGCTTTCGATGAGCCGGCTTTGAATGAGCGGCGGCAATTTGTCGGCCCATTGGGCGCCGGAGAGATAGGCGACGGATTGCGGGCCGGTGCGCACGACAATCTCGTTGGAATTGGCAGGCAGCGTTGCGTCCGGCACGGCAATGGCGAGCTGGCCACGGAAGCCGCGGGCGGCAAAACCGCCCGCGACCGGGTTTAGGTCGTAAGTCAATTTTGGAGCGGATGCGCAGGCTCCGAGCATCAGGGCAGGTAATGCGGCTATCAGGACTGAAAAAATGTTGCGGCCCGGCCCGGCACGGAACTGGCGAAGGAAAAGGGCGCTTTGGACGCCAAAATAGCTCATGCAAAAAATCCATCCCCGCAATTGCTGGCGCGCCTTGCGCAAGCCGGCCTGATTTCCGCTAATAGCAGCAAAGGATTGCGTCAAGGCACGCGGCGGAATTTGCGTGACCCGCGGGCTGTTTCTTCGCGCTCTATTGGCCGCCCGGATATTGCGGGATCTGCGGCGATTTGCCGAAAAGGAGCTGCTGGGGATTGTTTTCGAGCGAGCGGATGGCCTGATTGATCTCCTCGAGCGTCTTGCGGCCGTCGATTGCCAAAGCCTCGTACTGCCGCAAACCGCTGCCCGTGAAGCGATTGATGTTCGTGCCAATGGCCTTGATTTGCGTATTGAATGTATCGGCAGCCTGTTTGATCGATTTGGCGGCGGCGGCGAGATCGCCGAGCGGTCCCTTTGTTTCCCCTCCCTCCAGGAAACCGCTGAGGCTATTTGCGGCCTTTTCGAGTTTTTGCGAGAGCGACTGGAATTCGGTAACGATCGCCTTGATGTCCTCCGACTTTTCCGCAAGGGCGCCGGAAAATTTTTCGACGTTTTTTACGATCGCCGAGAGCGAGGCGGAATTCTCTTCGATCAGCTGGTTCGACTTTGCGAGGAACTCCGAGGCTTGCGCCGCAACTCGCCGCGCGGTTGCGACAAGATCCTCCGAGGGCTCCGCATGGATAACACCTGGCGCCGATGCCGTGGTTGGCCGCTGCGATCACGACCTTTTGCGCCAGATCCTGACCGATGTA
>CAYWHF010000246.1:0-4507 GCA_964457695.1 uncultured Methylocapsa sp. | reverse complement strand
CCGCGCGAGAACTGCACCGGAGCGATGAGATAACGGTTCATCTTCAAAAGGTCGTAGCGAGGCGGCGGCACTTTGCTCATGTCGGTGCGCTCCGCCTGCTCGTAGCGCGTGACATGTTTCCGTTCGGCCCAATCGGCAAGAAATTGCGGCCAGGTCTCTTCGGCTTCCCCCACGAATATGACATTGGCCAACGCGCCGAAATAATCCTCCTGCACGCTGACCCACGGACCGCCGACGACCGTGAAGCAGCCCCGCCCTTTCAATTCCTTGAGAATTTCAGTCATACGGAATCTCTGCACCGTCATTCCCGTCATGCCGACGATGTCGGCCTTGGCACAAAGAGCAAAATCGATATCTTCGACATTCTCATCGATTAAAGTGATTTTGTGCTCCGCGGGCGTCAGAGCCGCAAGCAAGGGCAGGGCCGAAACCGGCATATTCGCGCGCTTGCCAAGCTGTGCACATAGCTGGAGGGAGTGCTCCATACCCCAATAGCTCATCTCGAAACGCGGATTAATCAGCACAATATCGGCCATGTTCATATCTCCGCGAACGTTTCCTCGACCGGTAAACCCAAGACCTGGCAGACCCGCAGTGCGGCGCTTTTGTTGCCAAAGGACCGGATCATCGAGCGTTTATACCGAATACCGGTACACGGTCAAACTCTCCGGCGCTGGGGAAAAATCGACGAGATGGAAGGCCGTTATCTTCGGGTTATCCTATTCCCATTCGATCAAGGGTATAAACGACGAAAGTTCAGTATTTTGCAGACACCGATCCGTTGTACATCGCGTTTCGGGAGTGCGATATCGCCGAGACCAAGGATCTCGAGGAAAACACCCTCTCGATTTGGATGCCGGCGGCAATGTTTGTGCGATCACGTGTGAGCATGCGAGCGAACGCACCGATGTGCATTATTTGACGGTTGAAGGGATCGCGGCATAGCACTAGCCGCAGCAGGAGACGAACCTGCATAAGCCCGGATGCTCGAAATTATTTCCGAGGGGGCGGAGTTTTTGAGTTTACACCATCGTGGTGTATGACGACCGAAAAGCGTAAGCCGGCCCATGACCTCAGGGCTTCCAAGGCGGCTTTCGCCGACTTGGACAATTTCAATGGCACCGGCACGGCGGTGCGCGGTGCCGCGGCTTTGGGTTTTGGGCGGGCCGAGATCGTGGCGGCGATTCAGACGATGCAGCCTTCGAATTTCTACAAATCTATGACCGCTTATGGCAGCCAGCACATCTGGCACGACGTGTATCACGTGCCCTCAGAGGCCGGAACCTTTACATTAAATTCACGGCCGATTCCGCGACCGGATACATGTTGCTGTCGTTTAAAGCGAAAGACGATGAGTAATCCCCACTGCCCAAAAACGGGGGCGCCGATGCAACGCGGCCTGCGCCCAATGACCCTAGACTATAAGGGCGCGCAAATGACGTTCGACATGCCGGGCTGGTATTGTGATTCATCGGAAGAGAGCATTCACACAGGTGAGGACCTAAAAATATCCGATCGCGCCCTCAACCGGCTCAAGGCCGAAGCCGATGGCCTGCCTTTTCCCGAGGAGATCAAGCGCATCCGCGGCAAGCTTGGGCTGACGCAGGAGCAGGCCGGCGAGCTGATCGGCGGCGGGCCTCGCGCGTTCCAAAAATATGAGGCGGGCGAGCTTTTGCCGAGCCGCGCGATCGCGAGCGTGCTTGCGCTCCTCGATCACGACCCGTCCGGAATCGAGATTCTCCGCACCCGGCCACAGCGCTCGTGGCAAGGGAAATAAGGGCGCCGCCAATGGCGGGAAAGGGACTGTGCAAAGAGCCGGCCCTTCTTTGCCGGGCGGTAAGAGCCTTGTTGACAATGACGACGCTTGCGTCCGCTCAAGTCGGTACCGCAGCGGCCGATAGCATCAGCCCTGACCAAAGGATCGAATAAGGAATTTGTACAGGTTTCATTGTTGCTCCCAAATTGTGCCAGGTCCTCGACTGTTGCGGCGGCACCGCCGTGCCGGACGATACCGTTACCCTTTACCACGGGGCGGGCCAAAGAAAAGCCCAGCTTTCGCAATATTTCCGCCTTCTTTCGCGCGCGGCCGCTTGAACGCCAAACACTGTTTGCGTCCCAGCGGTCCAGGTTCATGCTTGACCGCTCGCCGCAAGGATGATAGTTTCGACCAATCGAAACGACTAGACGATATTAACCAAATGCGCGAAATCCCCGCCTCCGAAGCCAAGACCCATTTGCCCCGTCTCCTCGGCGACGTCGAGCGCGGCGAAACCATCGTCATCACCCGCCACGGGAGACCAATCGCCAGGCTTGTGCCCGAGGATGCGCGTCGGCAAGACGAGACCGCTAAGGCCCTCGCGGATCTCGACGATCTGCGTAAAACCATGCCGCGGATGACGCTCGAGGAAATTCTCTCGGCCCGGCATGAGGGGCACAGTTATTGATGCCCTTTGTGGTGGACGCCTCGGTGACTGCCTGCTGGCTTCTGCCTGGCGAGTCCCATCCGCTCGCCTTGGTGGCCCGCGAAAGACTGCTCAGTGACTCCGCGCTCGTTCCGCGCATCTGGTGGTTCGAGGTCCGCAATCTTTTAGTCGTCAACGAGCGGCGCGGCAGGCTCGACGTGGCCAAGAGCGATCGCGCGCTGCGCATTCTGCAGCGGCTTCCGATAGAGTTCGATCAACGAACCAACGAAGAAAGACTGCTTGGCCTTGCGCGCGCCCACCGGCTAAGTATTTACGACGCGGCGTATTTGGAGCTGGCGGCGCGGGAAAATCTGCCGCTCGCCACGCTCGATGACGCGCTTGCTGGCGCCGCGCGGGCTGAGCGTGTTGCCTTGATGTCTGGCGAAGCGAGCTAGCGGGCAAGTGCCGACCCTCCGCCGTAAGCTCAAACCCTTTACGAGCAATCGAAACAAGCAATCGAAAAGTTTTGATCGCCCGTTTCGTCCGCAATCCAGTTATATTTATGTTGCACGCCAGTGGCGTTTCGAATTCCAAGCAATTCAGAAAGTCCAAACACTTATGCCAGAGCCAGTTACGGCTTCGCTTGAAGCCGCAGTGACCCATAGCGCCGAGTGGGCGCTCGAAAAAATCGCCGCCGCACGGGAAGCGATCGCGGCCGTCATCTTCGGTCAGGGCCAGGTGATCGAACTCGCCTTGGTTACGCTTCTTTCTGGCGGCCACGGCCTGATGGTTGGCGTGCCGGGTCTTGCCAAGACCAAGCTCGTCGAAACCCTCGGTATCGTTCTCGGCCTCGACATGCGCCGCATCCAGTTCACGCCCGATTTGATGCCCGCCGATATTTTGGGGTCGGAGATATTGGAGGAAACGGCGAGCCGCCAGCGGGTCTTTCGTTTCCTGCGCGGTCCGGTCTTCTGCCAGGTGCTTATGGCCGATGAGATCAACCGGGCAAGTCCGCGAACCCAATCCGCGCTGCTCCAAGCCATGCAGGAATACCATGTGACGGTTGCGGGCGAGCGGCACGAATTGCCGCGTCCATTTCATGTGCTTTCGACCCAAAACCCGCTGGAGCAGGAAGGCACCTATCCCCTGCCCGAAGCCCAGCTCGACCGCTTTCTCATGCAGATCGACGTGGACTACCCCGATCGCGCGGCGGAACGTCGGATCCTCATCGAGACGACCGGCGAATTAACAGCCGAAGCGAAATGCGCAATGAGCGCCGAGGATCTCATGGCGGCGCAACGGCTGGTCAGGCGGCTTCCTGTTGGCGAAAGCGTGATCGAAGCGATCCTCGATCTCGTTCGCCGGGCGCGCCCCGGCGAAGGCGATCCGGCAATCACCCAGCATATCGCCTGGGGACCGGGCCCGCGCGCGGCACAAGCCTTGATGCTGGCAACCCGCGCCCGCGCGCTTGTGGGCGGGCGGTTTTCGCCTTCGCTCGACGATGTCATCGCCCTCTCTGTTCCCGTGCTCAAGCATCGCATGGCGCTCACCTTTGCCGCGCGCGCCGATGGCCAAAATATCAGCGATCTTGTAACCCGGCTGGCAAGACAGGCCGGCTGACATATGGTCAAGGTCACGCTTCTCGAAAAAGAAACCGTCCGCGTCGCGCAGCATCATCAGCGGCGCGCAAATGAGTTGGCGGAACGTTTTTCACGCCTCTGCGTCAGCGCGAGAGAGACGGCGGCGAGCCTAATGCATGGCGTCCACGGGCGTAGGCGCGCGGGGACGGGCGAAACTTTTTGGCAATTTCGTCCTTTCATCTCCGGCGAGAGCGCGAGCGGGATCGACTGGCGCCGCTCCGGCAAAGACGAACGCCTTTACGTGCGCGAGCGCGAATGGGAAGCCGCGCATATGGTATTCGTGTGGATTTATCGCTCCACTTCCATGTGGTTTTCGTCCAATTCTGCCTTGCAGTTCAAACTCGCCCGCCGGGTCGTTCTCGGCTTTCGCACCCCCGAGCTCCCTCTTCCCCGGTCAGGTGATCGCGCATTCGACGGTCATGGCGAAGTACCCGATCCCGGTCGAGAAGCGGATCTCGGCCGGCG
>CAYWHF010000245.1:0-4523 GCA_964457695.1 uncultured Methylocapsa sp. | reverse complement strand
CACGTGCGGACGCAGGAAGGCGAAAAGCCGAGGCGTCTTGCTCGGACGCGGCTATGTCCGGTACTTTGGAGAGCGGAGGAAAGAGCGGACATGGCAATATTAATGCGATGACCCATTCCAGACTCCGCCGGCCTGGTGGGTCGCTATGTCAAAAAATCTCTAACCAAACCCCAATATGGCCGCCGCTTCCTTTCGCGTTCCCAAAATCGGATCTTCTCGGCGGGCGCGAAGCAGAAGAAATCGGCGGGTGCGCGCGGGTCACGGCGCGAGGTGTACTTCGGGCATACGTCCATCAGCCAAATCTCGCTGAACCCGAAGCCATCGAAGTCGCTCGGAGCGATCAGTTGGGCGAGTTCCTCGTGCACGTCGTACAGCGCTGGGCCTTCGACATCTTTGGCGGGCCAATCCAGATGGCCCAACAGGATGATTGGGCGATGATCGAAGATGCCGCGTCGTGCGTAGCTCTCGTGCTTTTGACTCGTTAGGCGCAAGACCTCGGTGATGATATGTTCCGCGTTTCCGGCTTTGATCGCGGTTAACTCGACTCCGGTCTCGATTCCGTCAATGAGGACGATCCGGTCAGGTGATTCACCGGCTGACAAAATCTCGATCGTTCGCCCTGTGACGACCGGGAACTCCGCCTCGAACGTATCCGCAACGTCTGTCTCGACCTCACGCAGGCCGAGCGCATCTTCATAGGCGTCTCTTGATCTCCGCCCCATCGTAATCTCGTCTTGCTCCCTAGTGACCCAGGTGATAAACGGGAGTACTGGGCCTGCACCAGAACATGTGCATATCCGATTTCGCAAATTCGTATTCAAGCGATCCTTGCTCAGAAATCGAAAGTTTCTTGTTCTCTCTCTGGCTAAGAAGCGCGATGGCTTGAGTGTCATTTGCCGCCACCAAAGGGATTGTCTCGCCGTCGGACAAGCGCACGAACGAATAATGCGTCATTTTTCTTCTCCCGAGGGTTGGGCATCATAATATTTGAACTGTACCGGAGAGGCAACAATGTGGGGTATACCGGCGCCGAATCGTCCGTCACTGGCGCTTCGCTCATCGGTCGCATGCGATCAATGGCCACTCGCTTGATTCTGGTTCGCAAGAGCCAGGGAGCGCAAAGCGACTGGCTTTAGCGAGTCTCGAGAAGCAGTCCTTGAGCCGTATTGTCGATCGACCACGACTTGAAGCGCTTGAGAAACGATTGACCTAGAAGTAGATTCCCCTGGGGCGGTGCCACGCTGGCGGTCACGTTCTCAATAGTCACGTCGCCAACTCCAAGCGACCTAATCACGAATGTGATTCCTTGCGTTTTCGAGCCGTCAGCTAAAACGTATGTTCGTTGACCGACAATATCCGATTCCTTGACTGTCCCTGTGCGGTTCAGCGTCGAAAAGACGTCCGCAGGCACACTGACGTCAGAAGCGCCGCTGTCAATAATAAAGTCCAGCGTCATAGTGCCGTTTATCTTGACCGGCGCTAGAAACGTGCCGCCGCTCATTTTCAGCGGTACTCTCGTTTGCGACGGACTTCGACGAGCTGACGATGCAACCTTGTCATGAGTAGGGGGGCAATCCTCGTAACGCGATTCCACGCACTGCCGGGCCAAGCTTTGCGCCTCGGCAATCTGCGACGGAGCCATATGCGGTGCAAGTTTGTTTTGGTCCTTTTTTGCTACCGGTTCGTAATCCGGGTCGTGCGCGGCTACGCTGTACCACATGTATGCCAGGATATAGTTCTGTGGGACACCGTAGCCCCACTTGTAGAACATCCCGAGACCAGACTGTGCGCTGGCATCGCCTTGCTTCGCCGCCATCAGCGACCACTTCATGGCTTCGGCGTAATTCTGGGGTACGCCGTCGCCTAAGAAATACATAGTCCCGAGACTGGATTGAGAGACTGCGTCTCCCTGCTCGGCGGCTTTTCGGAACCAAATCGCGGCCTGAAGGGAACTCTGCCGCGCACCCAACCCCGATTCATACATGTGGCCGAGATAGAATTGGGCGTCGACGTGACCTTTTTCGGCCAGCTGTCGAAAAATGCGCATTGCTGCGGCATAATCCTCGCGGTGAAAAGCTGCGAGACCATCCTCAAAAGATTCGGCGACGGAGGGATCAACCGCAGCCATCAGCAGCGACGCGGCGGCGAATACCGTGCGGACCACCCAAATACAAGGATTCAAGCATTCGCCCGTCATACGCAAATTTCTACCTGCCGATTGGAGGAGCCCCTTTTGAGAAACAAGTGTGTCATTTTTCCGATGAGGCGTAGCGCAAAATCGCAGGTCGTCGTAGATGGGCCGATTGAAGCAGCTGTCAGGTCGCCGCATCATAGGGGCACGGCGAACGAGTCGTGCCCATTTTCATCGACCGTGGCGCGCCACATTAGAACATCGGTAGCTAAGGCATGGGTGAGAGCCTTGGACCGAAGGGGTTGTTTAGAGTCCGCAAGGCTCTTTGTTCCAGGTCTAAGTCGCCGCGACCAACGTCTACCGCGGCTTACACATACTGGCCCGGCCGAAAGCCAACCCCTGCGCCAAGGTCTCGAAATATTTTGCTGCGATTGGCAGAAAAATCACGGGCCGATGAAAATCTCGCCGCTGCCGCTCTTTAGCCTTATCCGCGCATAGCAGCATTGCCCTTCGCCTTTTTGAAAGGCGCTCGCCGCTATGAGCCATATGCCGACAATTTTCTTCGGCGTCTCGCCCTCGAACGCGCGCTCGTAGTCATCAAGGATGGACTGTTCCTCTTCGAGCCACTGGCCGAGTTTGGCGAGGTCGGAGCGCACGACCTGATGCGTCTGGCGCTTGTTCCACCATGGCAATGGACATTGGAATACCTTGCCTTCTGGCAGGGCCGCGCTCCACATATAGGCAAGATCGCGGCCATTATCGAATTCCATCGCAATCGAGAGATGGTCGTGATTTGTCAGCACATCCTCGCGCAGTTTCGAGGGCAATTGGTCCGCCCGCCATGCCCACGAAAGGCGCGTCGACCGGTCCAGGGCAACGTCCAGCGGAAATTGCAAAATCCCGGCATTGTGCGCGGTGCGGCTGCAAATCCGTGCAGGCTCAGGCCCGGAAGGCTCGGCGCGGAAAATCCCGGTCTCGCCGATGAGCCACATATGCCGCCAGCCCGGGGGCAGCGGTGTTTGCGTATCGAGACGGGCGATTTCCCGGGCAGCCGATCCGCTCGCGTCGCTGGCGCCGAGCCGCGCCAGTCCCTCCCGTGCCGGTCCCCGCCAGATCATGACCGCGACCCTGAGCGCGCCAGCCGCTCCGGCTCGCGGATAGCCCGGGTCAAAACGCCCGGTCTCATCCTGCCATTCGCCGGGGGGCTTGGCGACCAGCATCAAGCGTCCGCTCTGATCGGCTCGAAAGCTGGTTGTCGTGCCGATCGACTTTGCTACGCGCCCGCCTCCTCCGATCCGGTGCCACAGGGCGACATCGCCTTGCACACCAATGCCAAGGTCTTCTGCAAGCCAGACCATGCCGGCCGAAAACAGACTCACCTCTTCGCCTTCGCAAAGGTCCACTCCGCTGTCGGCCCAGCCGGAGGAATTTGCGCTCACTTCGAGGATAGCGTGTTTGCGCAAGTAGGACCCGTTCGCCTCGATGGCCTTGGACCAGGCAGCCCCCGCGGCCTCGGAGTTAGTTTGCGCATGCTTGTGAAAATCCAAATTCCCCTCCCATTTTGGCGGCCAAACGGAACGGACGCTTCCTTTCAATACGAAGCCCTGCGAAACGATTCAACCCGCCCGCCGCTCGTGCAGCAGAGAAGCACCTCGCGTTAACCGCCTATTAATCTTCGGCCGGGAATTGTCCTTGTCCGAACCGGCGAGCCGCAGATTTGCAGAAGGCGCCGTCCGCAATATTGCCCAAGCTTCAATTTTCGGGTGCCCTCGATCGCGAAGCCAAATGGTCACGCTTTACCACTATCCGCTTTGTCCGCATTCGCGCTTTACCCGTTTGCTACTTGGCGAATATGCAATCAAACCTGAGCTCATCGAGGAAAAGCCTTTTGAGCGCAGGCGGGAATTTTTGTTGCTCGATCCGGCCGGGCGGACCCCGGTTCTTGTCGAACAATCCGGCACGGTTCTCTCTGGCTGCGGCCCGATTGCGGAGTATTACGACGAGACCCGGGGCATCAGTCTTGGCCGGCACAGGCTATTGCCGGAGGATCCCAGCGCGCGCGCAGAGGTGCGGCGCCTTTGCGATTGGTTCAATCTCAAATTCTTCCATGAAGTCTCAAATTGGCTCGTGACCGAAAAGGTCTATAAACAATATATGCCACGCGAGCAGGGTGGCGGCGGGCCAGACATGGATCTCGTGCGCGCCTGGCTAGTTTGGCCGCGCACAATACTGTGCGGTATCGCTCATCAGCCACAACTGGCAGGCGGTTCTACAAGCTCTTTTGTCGGAAAACGATTTACACTCTGGTTATATTATTGTCGATACCACGCGCCCACCTGCAGCGTCCCCTGCTGCACATGTGGCGTCGTTCGTGCCATCCCTGCCTCCGGCG
>CAYWHF010000244.1:0-4535 GCA_964457695.1 uncultured Methylocapsa sp. | reverse complement strand
TTTTGCGCAGGCATAAGTATAAGGCTCCTCCTATGCCGTCAACCCCCCTGAATCCTTGCCTCGTCTTTACCTCTTGCTGCACTCAGGATCTGTAGGATTTTTTCTTTCGTGGTGACCGCTCTTCCCTACCTGGCTGCTGCTATTCTTTCCCTCCCTCCCATATAGGGACGCAGGACGGGGGGAATCACCACACTACCGTCTTCCTGCTGATAGTTTTCCAATACGGCAATGACCACCCGTGGCAGGGCTAATCCAGAACCGTTCAGGGTATGCACCAATTCTGGCTTTGCACCGCGGGCAGGCCGATAGCGAATCTTGGCCCGGCGAGCCTGAAAATCACGGAAGTTTGAACACGAACTGACCTCCAACCATTCCTGACATCCCGGCGCCCACATCTCCACATCGTATTTGAGCGCCGCCACAAAACTCAAATCACCCGTGCACATCTGCACGATGCGATGGGGAATCCCTAACCGCCGACACACATCCTCGGCATTGTCCACCAACGAATCCAGCTCTGCATCTGAAGTCGCAGGGTCTACGAACTTGACCATCTCGACCTTATCGAACTGGTGTCCGCGCTTAATCCCACGCACATCGCGGCCGGCCGACATCTTCTCACGGCGAAAGCACGGTGTGTACGCAACGTGATAGATCGGCAGCCGTCCAGGCTCCAGGATTTCATCGCGGTTGAAAAACCGAGCGGCACGAATTAAGTTTTTATAGCAGGGCTGGACATAAAAAGCTTCCATAACAGCCCAGTCCGGTGTGGCAGTCCCTGTTTTCGGCGGTTAAACTGCGGATGCTTTATGCCTTGCGGAGGGCCGCGCAATTGAGGAGCTGGAGGAAGGCGCCGGCCTATGCCCTTCGGGATCTTGAACGAGGTGGAGAATACGCTTGAAGAAGCCGCCAACCGTGTCTGCTTGACCAATATTGATGATTGCCGCGTCGATCAGTTCCTGGCCGAAAACATCGAGGACCAATCCGCGCGTATTCTCGTCGAGGTGGTCCAAGGCTTCGTCGAGCACAATCCAGCGCGGCTTGTGCAAAAGAAGGCGCGCGAAGGCAAGTTTTTGCTGGTCCTCGCGGGACAATTCCCTCTCCCAGCGTGCGATGCGATCAAGCCTCGGCGCCAGATGTGTGAGCTCCATCCTCTCCAGCGCGGAGATATATTCCTGGCTTGTGAATTGGGACGGCTGCGCAGGATAGGCAAGCGCGCCCCGCAGCGAACCAGGCGGTATATAGTCTTGTTGCGACAGGAACATCATGGTTTGCGCAGGCGGCAGCACGATGCGGCCGTCCCCCCAAGGCCATAGGCCCGCGATCGCGCTGAAGAGACTTGTCTTGCCGCCGCCTTGTTTTCCGATAATCAGAACCCGGTCACCCGCTTCAATTGCGGCGTGCTTCTCGCTAAGACGCGTGCAACCTGAAGGCAAGGAGATGCCAACTTTGTCGAACACGAGCCGGTCATCCTGCGTTGGAACGATTGCAATCCGGCCCCTCTCGTCACCAAGCCTGTCCATCTCGACGAGCGCCAGGCGGAAGCTCGCCACCCGCAACAGCGTGGCGCGCCAGTCGGCGATCAAACTAAAATTATCGACATACCAGCGCAAAGCCTGCTGCACTTGATTGAAGGCGCCGACCGCCACCATCAGCCCACCAAGAGACATCTCGCCGGAGAAATATCCAGGTGCCGCGACAATGAATGGGGCGACGATCGCAAACCATCCATAGCCTGCGGTTACCCAGGTAAGCCTTGTGATCCCGCTGACGAGCCGCCGCATGACCGAGAGGACACGATAAAACTCGCGGCTAAGATATTGCTTTTCATCCGCTTCACCGCCATAAAGCGCGATCGCCTCGGTGCGCTCATTGACCCGCACGAGAGAGAAACGCAATTCCGCCTCGCGCGCGTAGCGGTGGGTGTTGAGCGGAATGAGCGGGCGGCCGACCCGCCAGCTGACAAAAGATGCTATGCCAGCGTAAACGAGCGCGAACCAGACCATGTAGCCCGGAAGAACAAAGCTCATTCCGCCGAGCGAAAAAATTATGCCTTCTGAAACCGTCCACAGCACGGTAATAAAACTCGCGAGAAGTAGCGTAGCCTGAAGCAAGCCAATTCCGAGGTCGGTCGAAAGCTCCACAAGGTGGCGCGCGTCCTCATGGATGCGCTGATCGGGGTTCTCGCCGATTTCGCCCGCGGTCGAAAGGCGGAACGCGCGCTTGGGTACAAGCCATTGATCGAAGAGATCATGCGTTAGCCCTTCGCGTAGCTTCAACTTAGTCATTTCGCGAAGCCATGCCTGGGCAACATTCAGAGCCAGCAATGCTCCGGCGAGTTCGGCAAACACCAAGAGTTGATACAAAAACTCGGCAAAATGCTTGAGCGAGAGCGCATCGTAGAAAGGCTTGTTCCAGGCATTAAGTTCGATTTGGGCATAGGCTGTCAGGGAGACAACGGTGCAGACCCCGGTTGAAAGCAAGAACAGCTTGTTGCGGCCAGGCGAATCCCAGAAGGTCCTAATCATCAACCAAACTTGCGGGGCGAGTTCCTCTCTCGCCGCCGCTTTTGCGCGAAGCATGGACGGTTTTTTCGTTTGGTCATCCATTTCGGCCTCGTATCATTTCTTGCCGCGCCATCCTAGCCAGATACGGTAAAGTCAAGGTTCATGGCGCGAATCGTGATCGGGTGGCGGATCGCACGCTAGCGATTATGGTTTTGGATCAATGTGCTTTTTAGCAAGATATGCCCGAGCACCAATTCCTGGTCCCGAGGCGCGTGCGGGCCGCGACAATGACTAGGATCGACAAACTCATTGCAGCGATGACGCTTGAGGAAAAAATCGGCCAGCTCAATATGGTGGCGGCGGGCCTTACCGTCACGGGGCCGGTCCTGGCAGCTGACGTCACAAAGGATATTCGGGCAGGGCGTATTGGCAGCCTCCTCAACGTCTGGGGTGCGCCCGAGGTGCATGCGCTGAAAAAAATCCCGCGGGAAGAGACAAGGCCAGGCATTCCGCTGCTCATCCCCAATGCCGTGCGTCAACGCCCACGAACCCTTTTTCCGATCCCGCTTGGCGAGGCGGCGGCGTTTGATCCATTTTTGTGGCAACGCAGCGCCGCAGAAGCCGCGGCGGAAGCCGCCGCGGACGGCGTTGCCATGACCTTCGCGCCGATGATCGATATTGCGCGCGACCCGCGCTGGGGGCGAATCGCCGAGAGCCCCGGTGAGGACCCCTGGGTTGGGGCGCGTTTCGCCGAGGCAAAAGTGCGTGGATTCCAGGGCGCCGGCTTGCACGAGGGGCTGGCCGACGTGAAGGCCCTCGCCGCAACAGCAAAGCATTTTTGTGCCTATGGCGCCCCCCTTGCCGGGCTGGATTACGCCTCGACGGATGTGTCCGAGCGCTTGTTACGCGAAGTCTATCTGCCGCCCTTCGCAGCCGCTGTCGCCGCCGGCTGCGCCGCGATCATGCCGGCCTTCAATGATGTGGCCGGAATTCCGATGACGGTGCATATTCCCTTGCTCGGCAACTGGCTGCGCCGGGACTTGGGTTTTGCTGGCGTCATCGTCAGCGACTACAACGCCATCGCTGAACTGCTCCGGCATGGCGTCGCCGGCGATCTCGTCGAGGCGGCCGCGGCCGCGCTTTTAGCCGGCGTCGATATCGACATGATGAGCGGCGCCTATAAAGAGGGCTTGCCGGTTGCGCTCGCACGCGGTTTGGTTTCGGTCGAATTGGTCGATGCCGCCGTCCGGCGTGTGCTCACGCTCAAGGAGCGCCTTGGGCTATTCGACAAGCCGTTCGGGCGCGGTTCGATGAGTGGCGCCGCTGCGCCCGGTCGAGCAGAACGCCGCGCGTTCGCGCGCGAACTCGCATGCCGCGCGATTGTCGTCCTCAAAAACGATCGCATATTGCCGCTTTCGCCGAACCTGCGCCATATTGCCCTCATCGGACCTCTTGCCGACGTGCCCGCGGAGATGCTAGGACCATGGGCGATGGCTGGGAATGCGGACGTCGCCGTTACGATCCGCGAAGGCCTCGCCGCGGCTCTGCCCAAAGCGACGATTGAGTTTGCGCTGGGAGTAGGGATCACCGGCACGGATGTTTCTGGCATTGCTGTGGCGCGGGAATGCTGCCGCGACGCCGAACTCGTCGTCCTGTGCCTGGGCGAGGCCGCCAATATGAGCGGCGAAGCGGCGAGCCGGGCAAACCCCAGCCTGCCGGGCGCGCAAGTGATGCTAGCCGACGCCATTTTCGATCTCGGCAAGCCGGTCGCACTTGTGCTTTGCTCCGGACGGCCGCTGATGATTGCGGCAGCTGCAGAAAAGGCGAGCGCCGTCGTCGCGGCCTGGTTCCTCGGGGTTGAGGCAGGGCACGCCGTCGCGGACGTCCTCACAGGAAAATTCAATCCAACCGGGCGGCTCCCGGTCACTTGGCCGCGCGATATTGGCCAGGTGCCAATCTTCTTTTCCATGCGGCAACCGGGCAGGCCCGCTGCGCCAGACGATCATTACACCAGCAAATATCTCGATA
>CAYWHF010000243.1:0-4538 GCA_964457695.1 uncultured Methylocapsa sp. | reverse complement strand
GAACGCGGCGCCGCCGCGCGGCAATTGTTCGAGGACGCAACAGAAATGCTCGCGCGCGCCGTGTCTGAACATTGGTTCGATCCCAAGGCCGTCATCGGCTTTTGGCCCGCTGCTGCCGTGGGCGACGACATCAAGCTCTTTACGGGGGAATCGCGCTTAACTGAGCTTGCAACCTTCTTCACCCTTCGCCAGCAATTGTCGCGGCGCGACGGGCGGCCCAATCTCGCGCTTTCCGATTTCGTCGCGCCGCAGGAAACGGGCAAGGCGGATTATATTGGCGGCTTTGTCGTCACTGCCGGTGCGCAGGAGGGTAAGGTAGCGGACCGTTTTGCCAAGGCGAATGACGATTACCGCTCAATCATGGTGAAGGCACTTGCCGACCGCATTGCGGAGGCGTTTGCCGAGCGCATGCACGAGCGGGTCAGGCGCGAGTTCTGGGCCTATGCGCCAGACGAAAATTTGACCAATGATGAGAGAATAAGTGAGGCCTATCGCGGGATTCGCCCCGCGCCCGGCTATCCGGCGCAGCCGGACCACACGGAAAAGGCAACCCTGTTCCGCCTGCTCGAAGCGGAGAGGCGGATCGGGGTCAGCCTGACAGAGAGCTTCGCCATGTGGCCCGGCGCCTCGGTTTCGGGCCTCTATTTTGCGCATCCCGAAGCGCATTATTTTGGCGTCGCGAAAGTGGAGCGCGATCAGGTTGAAGACTACGCGCGCCGCAAGGGCATGAGCATAGCGGAGATTGAGCGCTGGCTCGCCCCGGTCTTGAACTACGATCCGGCGTCGCTCGCGCAGGCGGCGGAGTGAGCGCGGCAACAACCAAGCTCCTCCACCGCTCCCGCTGCGGCGACGCGGCTTTCGTCCGGGGAGCACCAAAACGCTCGCTCAGGCAGGTGATGCAGTTTCCTTATTCTTGGCGGGGCGCGCCTTGGCGGCGTTGCGGCGGTTTGCGATCCGGCCGAGGGCGTATTTGATGGGTCGTTCATCGACGGCCTCGGGGTCATAGCCGTCGAGCCAATCTTTCGCATCGGCATGGTTCGGGTGGTTGGGGTCGGCGACGGCTTCGAGCATTGCATAAAAGCCGGGGATACCGCCGCAATCCTCCGGCGGCGCGTTCCGTTCTCCGCCAACATAGCGAGGATAAGAAACGCCGGGCTCGCCGGGGCGGATATTGGTAATGGTGATCCGGTGCTCCCAGCTGTCGCCGAAGTCGTAGAGATAATCGATGACGGTCTTCCGCGGCTTTAGCACGTCGCGCAGACGGACTTTCCCTGCCGCGATGCGCGGTTCGGTTCCCCAATCCTCATCCGTCGACAGCCCGCACCTTTGCTTGCCGATCGTGAACTCCCAGAGGTGGTAGTCTAACCACCCCATGAGAGCTTGGACGATGTAGTGCAGAACCTTGAGCGTGACGGACGTCGGCACCTCGGCTTGACGCCATATTACCGGATCGGTGTCCCGGAGCTCGACACGCACGGTGGCGATCTCGTTAACGGTATCGGAAGGGATGTCTTTGTTGGATGGATTCATGCCGCCAGTCTGGCAGATCAGGTCTCCCAATTCCAGGGGACCAGGCTGTGGATATCGCGATCATCGGCCAGCGCGAGCAGCTTGATGAGCGAGCCGCACTGCTACCGCTTGGCTCGTGAGCTTTGGTGGCGGCGGTCAGAAGCGAGGGCCGCCCTAACGGTCTTTGCGCCCTTGGAAGAACCTCAGCCGTCGCAACATGTTGCCCAGCGCCCCGCCAGTCTTTATATTGATGTGGTGCTTCCGAGTCGGCGGAGGGACTAAAAAGGTTGCTGAATCATGGTCTCACCTAAGGTTCAATCTACCTCACAAAAGCCGCGCCGCGGAGCGGGGGAGAAAGCCCCCCTTTTTGGCGCGTTGACGGGGCGCCCCGTTCACGAAATCCGGGTGAAGCTTTCTAGCGCGGGGCTGCGGCCCACGCGTCAACGAATGGCGCTCGGCTGCTTGTTATTCGCCAAAGGCAACCGGCACGTGACCGCGGAAAATCTCCAGGAAGAGGCGCTCGCATCGCGGGTTTCGATCTCGCTAGCGACGATTTACAACAGCCTTCATCAATTTACGCGCGCCGGCCTATTGCGGGAAGTCGCCATCGACGGATCCAAGACCTACTTCGACACCAATGTGTCGGATCATCACCACTTCCTTATTGAGGGAGCGAATGTTTTGATCGACATCCCCCGGATTGCGGTCGAACGGCAGCAAATTCCAGCCCTTCCCCCGGGCAAGTCGATCGCCGGCGTGGACGTGATTGTCCGGTTGCGCGACGAAAAATCCGGCGAAAGCGTGCCGGGCGAAAAGCGAACCCCAGCCGTGGCTGCGAAGCGGCGCCAGCGCAGGGCTTGAATCTTTGCCCATTTGAATTCAGGCTATGGCATCGTCGCCCCCCGTTCCCTTCAAGAGGCGAGGGAAGCGGCGCTCGCGGACTGCGGCGAGCGGAGGCAATCCTAATCAGGCGCCAGACGCAAAAAGGATTCCCGGCAAATCTCGCAAAGATTGGAGCCCGCAGTCAAAAGAGCCGTTCTGTATGCGAAAAAGGGGCAACGCAGGGATCGTCATGGCCGGGCTTGACCCGGCCATCCAAACACCACAGCCGGGAGTCTGGATGCCCGGCTCAAGGCCGGGCATGACGGTAAGAGTGACGAAGAGTAAGTGTTGGTATAAAGGCATAGTGGCGAAACAAAAGGGGTCCAAAGCCATGTCTTTAGGGGTGAGGTGTTTTTTCGTGGCGACGGCTGTCACGCTGGCAGGTTTGATCCCTGCCTCAGCGGAACCGCGCCTGACGATCGCGCAGGCCGGGAGCACGGGCGGCACCATCGGCAAGCAAGACAAGGAGGCCTCGGGCGGCGAGGTTTCCGAGCCTACGCGCGCCCGGCGAGCGCATGCCGCGCGAAGACACCATGTGGCGGCGCGGGCGCCGCGCGTGCGAATACGCTACGTGGTGGTCCGAGAACCGCGGCCCCACGGGCGGAAAAACTCGGCCGCACCCGGGATGGCGCTGGGCGGCCGATGGAACTTCGACGCGGCTTGCGCGTCGTCGCCAAACTGGGGCGGCGTAGCCACTTTTGTGCAAACAACGGCGAGCACTTTTCACGGTAGTTTTATCGGTCGATGGCCGGCCCAGAATGGAATTGTCACTAACGGGAAGATTCGTGGCAAGCACGTAAGCGCTGTCTGGCGCGGAGGGAACATCGTCCATCGCTTTGACGCCAATCTGGTGAGCATGGAGCCGCCAATGTTCAAGGGCTATGGCGCCTTTCCCGGCGTCGGCGCGTGTCAGTACACCTGGACCAAAATGTGAGCTATTCCGCCTCGCGGCGCGTCGGTTTCCGCTCGATGCGGCGAAAACTCCATTCGATGACGGTCTGTTTTCCGGTTTCGCCATAAACGGCAATCTGGGCGCAGCCGCGCGGACCATCCGGCGCGGCAAAAAAAATGCTCTCCTCGATTTCGGCCTGCGCGGTCGAGGTTTCGAACAGCCAGCGATTGCCATTCGGCAAAACGCAAAGCGCGCTGCGGCCTTCGCGAACGCGCTTCAGGCGCACATTGGGATGGATGTGAAAGCGCAAGACAAAGGGGCGGGCTTCGATTTTGCTTCCCGCTTCGGCGGCGCGCAAAACGTCGGTGCCTTCGAGCCTCTGCCCGCCGTTGAAAAGGGTGATCCTGCGCTCGTGAATAAGACCGAATTGCGCCGCGTAACCATTATGCGCAAGGGCCATCGTCGTGCCTGAAGAGTCCTCCTTGCGTTCGGCATCGGCCTTATCCGGCCCAGAAACGATCCGCTCGCCGGGCCATTTTCGCAGGCCCTTATGGGACGCGAAGCGGCAGGACGAAGTATCGTCGATGACGAGCGTCGAATGCGCTGCCGTCTTGCGGGCAGCCTCGCGCGCGGCGGCGCGATTTTGATCGGGCGCGCCGCAGTTGATAACGAGACGCTGCGCGCCAACGGAGAACTCGAACGAAGAACAGCCGGCATGCGCCCGGCCGGAGAAAACCTGCGGCGGCGGCAGCCCCGCGTCGATGAGGACGATCGCGTCCCCGGCTTCGAACCGCTGATAGCCCGAGTGCCGTGCATTGGTCAGCGGCCGCGCCCGAACGTCGTCATAAGCAAGGATCGTCGCGATGAGATCTGGAGGCGTGACACCCATGCCATTGAAGGAGGCAAGAGCGCCGTCCCCATGCCGGAAAAGACGCAGCATTGGTATCATCCGGTCAATGGCATTGAGCAGCTGCGGCGGAGGCTGCAATCCGCGCGCGGTATAGGCTTGGCGCAGCGGGAGCAGGTCTGGAAGGAAGTCGAGCAGCTTTTCGGGATTGCGGCTGACATGGCCACCGTCCGGAAGGATTTGCCGCTCGAGCTCTTCGGCAAGCAATTTCGTGCCTTTGCGGATGAGACTGCGGCTGCCTTCCGCGCAAAGTCCGAGTTCTGCGAGAGCGATCGCCGCAAGGAGACGGGGTTCGCCCGCCATTTCGCCGGACGTTTTGCGCTCCAGAAAAACCCCCCGCGCGGCCGA
>CAYWHF010000242.1:0-4538 GCA_964457695.1 uncultured Methylocapsa sp. | reverse complement strand
GCGACCGCACCAAGGAGACGATGGACGAGCGCCAGCGCGAGTTCCTGCTGCGCGAGCAGCTGAAGACGATCCAGAACGAACTGGGCGAGGGCGAGGACGCCAAGAGCCAGGAGATCGCAGAATTACGCGGCAAGATCGCCGAGGCGGGAATGCCGCCCGAGGTCGAGACGCACGCAAGGAAGGAACCCGGCCGGCTCGAACGAATGCCGGGAGCCGGCGGGGAGGAACGAAAAGTTTCAACGGGGGCAATTGAAGACAACAGTTCGAGATTGGGGCGCGGGTCGAGCGCCAGGAGCTCGCCCAGCGCCGCGCTGAGGTGCGAGACTGCTTCTTCCCGGTCCTCGCCCCAAACAATCACTTTGGCAATCATCGGGTCGTAATCGACGGAGATTTTGTCGCCCGCCCGAAAACCGGTATCGACGCGAAGGAAAGGCGCCGAATCGGGGAAGCGCAGATGCAACAGGCGGCCCGCTTGCGGCAAAAAGCCGCGCGCGGGATCCTCGGCGTAAAGCCGCGCCTCAATCGCAGCCCCGCGCAAAGAAATCTCCTCCTGCCGCAGAAGCAGCATGGCACCAGCAGCCACACGGATTTGCCATTCGACAAGGTCGAGCCCGGTTATCATTTCAGTCACCGGATGCTCGACCTGGAGGCGGGTGTTCATTTCGAGGAAATAAAAAGCTCCTTCTTCGGCCGGCAACATAAATTCAACGGTCCCTGCACCCACATAACCAACGGCGCGCGCAGCGGAGAGGGCAGCTTCGCGCATGGCCTGACGCTGCGCCTCGGGGACTTGAGGCGCGGGCGCTTCCTCGATAATTTTTTGGTGTCTGCGCTGAAGCGAACAGTCGCGGTCGAAGAGATGGACACAATTTCCCGCACCATCCGCAAAGATTTGCACTTCCACATGCCGCGGGCGCAGGAGATATTTTTCAACTATAATATGTTCGTCGCCGAAAGCCGACAGTGCTTCGCGTTTGGCGCTCGCGAGTTTTTCATAAAAATCCGCCGGTCCCTCGGCGATTTTCATGCCCTTGCCGCCGCCTCCCGCCGACGGCTTCAGCAACACCGGATAGCCAATTCGCAGGGCTTCGTGAGCCAACAGACCTTCGTCCTGCGCCCCGCCATGATAACCCGGCACGAGCGGGATGCCTGCTTTTTCGATCAAGGCTTTGGCCTGCGCCTTATCCCCCATTGCTCTTATCGCCGAGGCAGGCGGGCCGACAAATACAACGCCCGCCTCGGTGCAGGCCTGCGCAAAATCCGCATTCTCGGCCAAAAACCCGTAGCCCGGATGAATGGCCGTCGCCCCGCAAAGCCGAGCGGCCGCCAAAATTTTGGCACCATCGAGGTAGCTTTCGCGCGCTGGCGGTGGCCCTATCCGCAAAGCCTCGTCCGCAAGCGTGACATGCAGCGCATTGCGATCGGCATCCGAATAGACCGCGGCTGTCGCGATGCCGAGCTGCTTTGCGGTTTTGATGATCCGGCAAGCGATCTCGCCGCGATTGGCGACCAGGATTTTGGAAAACATCGCGGCCTACCGGGCTGAGCAGTTGTGCTTGCAATTTGGCCACAAATGGCGGCAGAAAGCCAGAGGATAGCGAACCACAGTTTCGTTCAAAGGAGTTTGGAATGATTAAGGGCGGGCAGTTCATGACAGCCACCGTCGCGACCTTGGTGGCGCTCATATGCATGGCCAGCGAAGCGGGCGCCGCGCAGTGCGGCAACGGGCCTGGCGGCTTCGCGGCGTGGAAGCAGCAGTTCGCCAATGAAGCGCGGGCAAGGGTCGGCGGCTCGGCCATCGCGGCCCTGATGGGAACGCATTACGCGACCGCCACGATCGCCGCTGACCGCGGCCAGAGAAGCATGCATTTGCCGCTCGAACAGTTTTGCGCGAAGCGTGGCTGCTCGGCCATCGCCGCGCGCGGGCGCGCGCTTAAGCAATCCAATGCGGGCCTTTTCGCGTCCATCCAGCAACGCTACGGCGTCCCCGCCGGCCCGCTCATCGCCATTTGGGGAATGGAGACGGGCTTTGGAAGAGAGCACGGGAATCAAAATACACTGTCGGCTGTGGCGACCCTCGCCTATGACTGCCGCCGGTCGGCCTATTTCACCGATCAGCTCTACGCGGCACTGACACTGATCGACCGCGGGATCTTCTCCCCAAGCACGCGCGGCTCCATGCATGGCGAGGTCGGCCAGACACAGTTCTTGCCCAAGACCGTGCTGGAATACGGCACCGGCGGCAATCTCGACAACTCGGCCGCCGCGCTTTCTTCGACGGCCAATTTTTTGCGGGCCCATGGCTGGCAGCCCGGCGCGGGATACCAGCCTGGTGAAGCCAATTTTGGCGTCATCCAGTCCTGGAACGCTTCGCCCTCCTATGAGCAGGCGATCGCGCGGACCGGCGGGCAGATTGACGGCGGAGGAGGCGGGAGGCGCTGAAGGGGGTGCAGCAGTATCAGGCTGGTTGCGCCTGAGTACTACGCAAGACCAATCGGTTGGCCGCTTTGGTGATCCGGCAAGTAATCTCGCCGCGATTGGTAATGTGGATTCTTGAGAGCATTGCGGTAGTCCCGTGTCGGCACGCGTTCTTACATTCAGGCCACAAATGGCGGCAGAAATCCCGACGCGCGCTGGATCGCCAAGGCGCCCACAGGCGCGAGCACCAGAGTTCTTTCTCCCCGGGGCAAAACGTGCTAAGCGTCCGGGTGGAACTTAGGGCTAACGAAGGGGTCACCAAATGCGTTATGTTTTCGCCGCGATCTTCGTTTGCGCGGTCGGTATGCTTGCAGCATCCGCCCTGCCAATGGTCGGCCCCAATTCGGTATCGGTGTCAAAAGCGGACACGTTAGTGCAACTGGTGGGGCGCCATCGACCGCACCCTTATCGCCACGCTCGCAGTGGGAACGGCATCCGTCATCGTCACGCTCGCAGCGATGACGGCATCCACCCGTTGGTCGGAAGCGGTGACTATTAAATCGGAAGACACCCGGCTGATTGCGCCGGGGCAAATTGGGAGTGAGGATTAAACCACGTGTAAGAGGACTGCGGCCGATGCGACCGTGTTTGGCGGTTCTAGCTGTCGTTTGGCTCGCGTGCGGCGCCGCAGCCGGAGATAGTTCTTTCAGCGTGGAGCTGACAGGGCTTGACGGTCAAAAATCGACGCTGACCCTAGCTGAGCTCGACACGCTTCCGCAGGTCAAGTCAGCGCAAATCAACATGGGGCTCCGCATGTCTTTGAGGGCGCGCTGCTCGGCGACGTGCTGGCGAAGGTCGGCGCTCCCTCGGGCAAAGCGATTCGCGGCGCGGAACTCGCCGATGTCGTCATCGTCGAGGCGCGCGATGGATATAAGGTCGCCCTCGATCTCGCCGGAACCGATCCCGAGATGCGCGCAGGTGACCGGGTCATTCTGGCGGATCGCATGGATGGCACGCCTTTGGACGCCACCATAGGGCCCTTTCAGCTCGTCGTAGAGGGTGATTTGCGTCCGGCGCGCGCCGTCCGCATGGTTTCGGCGATCCGCCTCGAACGGGTGCGCTGAGGGATGATCCGGCAAGCGATCTCCCGGCGATTGTCGATCAGGATTTTAGAAAACATCACGCCCGTCCTGTGCCGGTATCGATTCGATCCAGGCATGGTTATGGCGCCCAGCCGGTCACCATCAACCCTGGCACGCGCTCGAACTCGCGGGCATTCGCCGTCACCAGCATCGCGCCCCGGCAGCGGGCCTGCCCAGCGATCAAAACATCATATGGTCCGATTGGCGATCCCGAACGCTTGAGATGTGCGCGGATTTGGGCCGCCTCTCGCGCATCTTCCTCCTCGAAGGATAGGAGTGAAATACCGCCGCTCGCAATGAAAAGAGCAATCTTCTCTTCGTTCTCGTGGCGGCGCGCGCTTGCAGCCGCGCCGTACATCAATTCGTAATATACAACAACGGACATCGCGAAGGCGGCGCCCGCGCCGCGCATCTCGTCGAAGCACGCCCGCACGCCCGGTGGCCTGCCGTTAAGAGCGGCGATCGCCACGTTGGTATCGAGGTGGATCAAGGGTCGAAAATGATCCTATCCGCCGGCATTTCCGGCTGTTCGCGTCCTTGGGGCATGAAAGATTTGTCGCCCAGCGCGTCGATCTCAGGCCAGGGCATGGGCCCTGCCGCCGCCTCGGCTGGCTCCAATATGACCCGCTCGCCGACCTTGACGATCCTAACCTCGGCGCCGGAAAATCTGCAGTCCTTAGGCAGACGAACGGCCTGGCTGCGGCCGTGTTTGAAGAGCTTAGCCGTTGTGCTCATCTTTGCACTCGCCGGTGATATCTATCATGAGATAGATACCGCGTAGTCGGGCAGCCGTCAATTCGCGGCGGTCCCGCTCCCTGGAGGAGGTCTGGAACTCCTGCCGCAGCCTTATATATTGCCGGTCAAGAAAAGCGTTCCCAGGCCGCCTGGCGGGAAACGCCCAGTGCTGTGCCAATGTCTGCCCAAGTTACCCCGCGTCTGCGCAGCGTATCGACTTGCGTCTGAAGGACGCTTCGTGTT
>CAYWHF010000241.1:0-4546 GCA_964457695.1 uncultured Methylocapsa sp. | reverse complement strand
CCTGGATGCTGACCTCGTCGGCGCTCGTCCTGATGATGTCGATTCCAGGACTCGCGCTGTTCTACGCCGGTATGGCTCGCCCGAAAAACGCGGCCTCGATGGCAGCCCAGGTGTTCGCGATCGTGGCGATGGTTGGAGTCGTTTGGTGCCTTTATGGCTATTCGCTAGCCTTTACCGAAGGAAGCCATGCGCTCGTTCCCTTGGCGGGGAGCGACAGCTCGTGGCTGAGCTTTCTCCAGGGATAGGAATGGAACAATCTGGTCGGTGGATTTGACCGGGCGTTTCTCAAGGGGATGACACCGGATTCGACTGCGGCGACATTTACCAACGGCGTCGTCATTCCTGAATATGCCTATATGGTTTTTCAGATGACCTTCGCCATGATCACTCCGGCCCTGGTCGTCGGCTCCATCGCGGAACGCATGAAGTTTTCGGCGGTTTTTGTCTTTATCCTGCTTTGGGTGACCTTCGTTTATTTTCCCATCGCACATGGCGTTTGGTATTGGGCGGGTCCCGATGCGATCGGCGATGCCGCGAAGGCACTGGCCGCCGCACCGGACGAGGCTGCCAAGGCAGATGCACAAAAAGCCCTCGAGGGGTTTTTAAAAATGGGGGGTTATTTAAATAAATTGGGGGCGTGCGTTTTCGCGGGGGGCACGGTGGTCCATATCAACTCGGGCATCGCCGGCATGGTCGGCTGTTTGATCCTCGGCAAGCGGATCGGATATCCGCACGATATCGCGCCGCCGCACTCGGTCATGATGTCGATGATCGGCTCTTCGCTTCTTTGGGTCGGCTGGTTCGGCTTCAACGCTGGTTCGAACCTCGAGGCGACGGGTATGGCTTCGCTCGCCTTCGTGAACACGATGGTCGCGACGGCTGCCGCTACACTCGGCTGGATGTTCACCGAGTGGGCGCTCAAGGGTAAACCCTCGCTGCTTGGCATGGTCTCGGGCGCGGTCGCGGGCCTTGTCGCAGTGACGCCGGCATCCGGCTTTGCCGGTCCGATGGGATCGATCGTTCTCGGGATAATAGCGGGTTCGGTTTGCTACTTATTCTGCGCCGTTGTGAAGCCGAAAGCCGGGTATGACGACGCTCTCGACGTGTTCGGCGTGCACTGTATCGGCGGTATCATTGGAGCGATCGGCACCGGGATTCTCGTCGCTCCCTATCTCGGCGGGACGGGAATCACCGATTACACGATCAACCCGGGCTCAGGGGCGCAAGGCACATATGACATGGGAGCGCAGGTCATCATCCAGACGAAGAACGTGCTGTTCACGCTCTTCTGGTCGGGATGCGGCTCGGCGATCCTGTATAAGTTCGTCGACCTGACCATCGGTCTCAGAGCAACGAAGCAAGCCGAGCTCGAAGGGCTCGACATTTCCGATCATGGCGAGCGTGCCTATAACCTGTGATAGGCTTCCGGCTGACTGAAACAGAGGACTTTCGCGCGGGCAGGCCGGAATAAGCTAAAGAAATGCAAAAAAATCATGGCCCGCTTGTTGCGGGCCATGATCTGTTTGATTGTTGCGGGCCACGGTCTGTTTGCGCCTCATTTTGCACGCGTTCGACTTTTGAGGGATTGCAGCGGCACTAGTTGCAAGAGCTCGGGCGGCACCATCAAACCTAGGTGTGATGTAAGTGCAAAGCGCTCCACCGGACTGGTTTGCCCGCGGCATGGCGCATATTTGGCTGCCCTATACGCAAATGAAGACGGCCGCAGAGCCGCTGCCCGTGGTCAGGACGCAGGGAAGCCGGATTTATCTTGCCGGTGGGCGCGAACTCATCGACGGCATCGCGAGCTGGTGGACCGCCTGCCATGGCTACAATCACCCGCACATTCGCGATGCCGTTTCGCATCAGCTCGGCCTGATGCCGCATATCATGTTCGGGGGGCTTGTGCATGAGCCTGCGCTTACTCTTGCGCGGCGTCTTGCCGCACTCTTACCCGAGGGGCTTGACCGGGTCTTTTTCTGCGACAGCGGCTCGGTCGCGGTTGAAATCGCGCTGAAAATGGCGGTGCAGTTCTGGGTCAATCAAGGCGAAAGTCAGCGCAACCGCTTTGTCGCGTTCAAGGGCGGCTATCACGGCGACACTTTTGGGGCGATGTCGGTCTGCGATCCCGAAGAGGGAATACACCGCCTCTTTGCGAGCATTTTGCCGCAACAACTTATCACCGAGCTGCCCCTAAATGCCTCGAACGTCGAAGCGTTTGATTTGTTGCTTGAGCGCCATGCGGAAAATCTTGCCGGCATCATTGTCGAGCCTTTGGTGCAAGGCGCCGGCGGCATGGCGTTTCACGCGCCTAACGTGCTCCGGCACCTAAGGGCGGCGGCCGACAGGCACGGGCTGCTTTTGATTTTCGACGAGATTTTTACCGGTTTTGGCCGCACGGGAACCATGTTCGCCTGCGAGGCTGCGGGTGTTGCTCCCGATATCATCACTCTTTCGAAAGCTCTGACCGGCGGAACCATGGGGCTCGGCGCGGCGGTAACCACGAAAAAAGTTTTCGATGCTTTTCTTTCCGAGAACCCAAACCACGCGCTCATGCACGGCCCGACCTATATGGCCAATCCGCTCGCTTGCGCCGCCGCAAATGCCTCGCTCGATCTTTTTGAATGCGAACCGCGTCTTGCCCAAGTTGCGACCATCGAAGCGTCGCTCGTCCGCGATCTCGAACCTGCGCGCGCCTTTCCGCATGTGCGCGATGTGCGAGTAAACGGCGCAATCGGCGTGGTCGACCTCGACCGCATCGATAATATGAACGAACTCAAGCGTCAGTTCATCGAGGCCGGCGTCTTTGTGCGGCCTTTTGGGAATATCGTTTATCTCACGCCGGCCTTTACAATCAGCGAGGAGGAACTTAACCGCCTCACCGGCACGGTCGTCTCGGTTCTGGAACAATGGACGCGGCTGTAGCCCCGGCGCGTGGATCTTTCTAATCTACCGGGTGATTGGCGGACGGCGCGTGCGAGCTGAACGCGCCCGGTCCGCTCCTGGCACGCGGGGTAAAACGCCGCCGCGTTCTGGCCGCCACGCGGCGGCTGGGCGCAAGGGATTGGCGGTGGGCTCTTGAAGGCTATTACGGGTGATGTCGATGCCGCCGCCGTTGCCGGGATTTAGTTCGTAAATCACAACCCTCGTGCCGCTCTCGGAGCTTTCGACGACAAAATTGTAGCCTTGCAGCAGGCGCGAGAGCACCTGCCGAAGCGAGCCTGCAAAAGTCCCGGAGACGGAGTGGCTAAGATTTGCCGGATAGTGGTATTGCAGACCAGAATTCCTGCCCAGCGCAGCAAGCACTTCCTCGAGGGACGCATCGCTCGCTTCGATCCTTAGGGCGTCCGCGTCGCCGCTGACCTTTACGTCAGCTTGCGCGCTCATTGAAAGAGCCTGCAGGAAAATGGCCGATAAGGTCGTGGCCACGAGAGCTTTCAGCCTAGAGGCGCGTAACAAGGATGACATGAGTTTTCAACGTTCAACGCCGTAACGAGCCAACACGCTATCCGATTAGTATGTCATTCCCGCGGCGGAGTCGACCTGATTTCCGGTCAATGGGTGCTTCATCACTCCTTCCCGCGTCAAGGCATAGCTCCGCGTTGGTGAGACATTAGTTGTAGCGATTATCACTGATCGCAATGTTCCTCTTGCCGCGCGGCTGTCTCAATTTGGCAGAGAAGACAGGATATGGTCGGCGCCCATCTTAATGAACGTGATTCTGAATTTCTCCAGACTAACCGCAGACCTGGCTCTGGTCGCGCGCTTGCCGTTATGCAGGAGAGCATTCAGCTCGCACCGCGGGATACAGACCTGACATAAAAGGCCGCACCGAGATTAAGCACCCCGAGAGCGGCAAGGAGCACCGGCTCGCTTATGCCAATTGCGCGGCTTTGCAGCATTCCAGTCGCGAGCACGCCCAGGACGATGAAAGCCGAATTCAAAATATTTACGCCGCCGACGATTCTGGCGCGGCGGTCTTTGGAGGCATCGGCCTGGATCGCGGTAAACAGCGGCACAACAAAAAGTCCGCCGGCGCAAGCAAGCCCCACAACGTGGGCGGGGAGCCGCATTCCAATGAGCGAACGGAAGAATTCGCCAAGGCCCACTTCTGCTGCGGCTGCGGGTAGAAAGTAAGTCGCCGCGCCAATGTCGATGAGAAAGGCCGCCATGCCAAGCGCGGCGTAAGGAACAGGTGTTAAATAGATGCGCCCGCGCGCGATCACCGCCGCGGCAAGCGAGCCAATTCCGATGCCGAGGGCAATGAGCGCACTGACCGCCGTTTCGACCTCGATGCCGCCGCCCGTCTTGTCGCGCACCGCGACCGGCACGAGCGACAGCGCCACGGCGCCGCTCATCCAAAACCAGGAGACCGCCACGCTCCTTGTCCATAGACTTGCGTCGCTGGCCAATTCAGCAAGTCGCTCGCGCGTCGATGCGAGAATATTGGGATTTGCGCGAAGGCCGGCTGCGCCACGCCCCGCTTCCGGAATAAAGAGGCTGGCGCCGAAAAAAACGACGGCCATCGCGAAAAGCTGGGATACGGTTT
>CAYWHF010000240.1:0-4570 GCA_964457695.1 uncultured Methylocapsa sp. | reverse complement strand
TGAGAGCAACTCGGTATCGGTCATCGACCCGGCCACCAAATCGGTGATTGCCGAGGTCCCGGTTGGGCGTTTTCCTAAAGGCATCGCCTTTGCACCAAATGGGAAATCCGCCTATGTCACGCATGGGGGCGACCGCAAGATCTCGGTGATCGATACGGCCACCAACAAAGTAGTTACCTCGGTTCCCATGGGCCATGCCTCTCCTTATGGTGTGGCTGTCGCACCGGATGGGCCAAAAGTCTATCTGGCGGATTCGGGCTCCGAAGCCGTCTCGGTCATCAGCACGGCCGCCAATCGCGCGGCGGCGACAATCCCAATGGAGGATTTTGCGCTTGAAGTACCGGTCACTCCTGACGGCAAATATGCCTACGTAACTAATGGCGGATCCAACACGGTCTCGGTGATCGCCACGGCGAGCAACACGGTGGTGGCTAAGATTCCTGTAGGGCACTTTGCCTTTGGGCTCGCCATCACAAAGGACGGATTACACGCCTATGTCACAAATTATTTTTCCGGCACCGTTTCAGCGATCGATACGGCCAGCAATCGGGTGATTGCCACAATCCCGGTGCCGAGAGGTGTATACGATATCGCCATCACCCCGGATGGAAAATATGCCTATGTGACAAACAACGGGGTGGCCCAGCTCGGCGTGGTATCGGTGATAGCGACGGCCAGTCACACAGTGGAGCGGATGTTGTTTGTGCCTGGGGCTCCCGAAGGGATAGGCATTATCCCCTAGCCCTCGGACCAGCGCTGGTAGAAATTGGCGATGCCATGGCGAAGCTAAAGGCCTTCTTGTCTGTGGTTGGGGCGCCGGCCATTTTCCGCTCGCCTTGCGTCGACGCCAACGCCTCAACGCCGCTCGCCATAGTCGATTTCGACTACAATGACACATCCGGGGAGCCCGCCGGCCAAAGAGCCCTGCATCAGGCGCGGCTCGCGGCCTTCATGCAAGCAATCCGCAGCGATTTGGCGGACAGCGGAAAAATCAGCCTCGTTGCGCTTTCCTGCTAATCAGATCCCTGTTCGATCACACAGACCCCGCCGACAGAAATTTTGGATAAGGCGCGCCGGTTTGGTGCAAGGCTGCTTCTATTCGGCGGCATTCACAAAATGAGCACGCTCATCCAATGGGCCAAAATCCAGGCGGTCGATTTGAAAACCGAAAAATCGGTTTTAGATCGTCTGCTGACTTTCAGGGGCGATACCGACGACGCATGGAAGCGTGCCGAGGTTTTTGTTGCCGGGCAAATGACCGCACTCGAGATTGAAAATAGGTAGTGTCTCAGTTTCAAAATTAATGGTCTTCACGCGCATTCGCGCCGGGTCCCGTGATATGCTTGCTGATGAGCATGCCATTGATGGTCCGCAATCCATATTTTAAGCGCGTGCTCGGTCGGCGGGAACCTTCCCGCCGACCTCAAACTGTGGCACTACCGGAGGTAGTGTCTCAGTTTGATTGTGGCATTTCGAGCATAGCCGCCCGGCGCTGGCGAAGTGCGTGAGATTCGGTCACGTCTATGATTTCAATGATATCTTCCCACCTCATGAGCTTCGTCGTCAATCCCGCGGCCATTGCCGGGGTGACTCGAAGCGTTTGATGGATGCGCATCCAATTGTACTGCACGAAATAGAGCGCGAGCGCATGAACATGATTTTCTATTTTCTTAGAAAAGGCATTCGTCAGGCGCGTGAAGCGACGCATTCCCATGCGCATCGTCAGGTTTTGGCGCTCAACATAGGACGTACTGATGTATTTTGGATCTGGCTTACCTTCTATCAGCATCTCTTTGATGCCCGTGCATTCTGAAGGACTGTAGCGCCCCTTGGTGCTATCCGGAGAAGCTCCGAAGAGCTTCACAAGCTGCGCATAATCCACATCTGCACCAAAGGCGCCTTCAACGGCTTCCAGGTAGGCCTTGTGGCCGTCAGAGGTCAGTTGAACGCGAGTAGCCAGACGCGCGGCTACGTCGTCCATAAACCATTTCGCGCAATCACTGTCGCGGCTGCCAACAAAGAACGAAACGATAAGCTTGGTGTCAGCTTCTAGGGCCGTCCATGTCCAGACGTCGCCTGCGCCTGACGGTGCGACCTTTGCGTCCGCAACGTTCTTTTCTTTGGCGTAAACGAAAGACCAAATCTCATCAACCTGGACGCGATTGGCTTTAATGCCCATAGCCTCGCTTGCGTTTCGCGTTGCGGTCCGTTAGATTGGCTCTCTATCGCAATGGGATTCGTTGCTACAGTGGCTATTTCGTTCCATATATTTCTTAGAGGCGCGAGCGGCTCTGCTTGCGCAACTGGCGCGGCGCCGCTTCTTTCCGGGCTGCTTCGGCTTATCTGCCCCTGAGGGCCGGCCGGGCTTTGACGCCTAGGCGCTCAGGGGAACGCCAACAGCCAAAAGCCTCATTTGACCGGATAACCACATGACCGCCCAAGTAAACACTTCTCACGCAGAGCCCAAGCTGCAAAATTCGGAGCGCGTCGTCATTTTTGACACGACCTTGCGCGACGGCGAACAATCCCCCGGCGCCTCGATGACCTTTGAGGAGAAGCTGCAGGTCGCGCATCTCCTCGACATCATGGGCGTCGATATTATCGAGGCCGGGTTCCCGATCACCTCGGAAGGCGATTTCGAGGCGGTGTCGGCAATCGCCAAGAGCCTGAAGCGTGCGAGCGTTGCAGGGCTTGCCCGTTCGGCGGCCCGGGACATCGACCGTTGCGCTGAAGCGGTGCGCAAGGCTTTGCGGCCGCGCATCCATCTCTTTATCTCGACCTCGCCGCTGCACATGAAATTCAAGCTTCAAAAGGAGCCGCATCAGGTGCTCGAGCTGGTCACGGAAAGCGTTACGCGGGCACGCAATCTCGTCGACGACATCGAATGGTCGGCGGAAGACGGCACAAGGTCTGAGATCGATTTTCTCTGCCGCTGCGTCGAGGCCGCCATCGAGGCAGGCGCCACCACCATCAATATCCCGGACACGGTCGGCTACGCGGTCCCGCATGAATATCGAGTCCTGTTCGAGACTGTGCGCGCAAAGGTGCCGAATTCGGACAAGGCGGTCTTTTCCGTCCATTGCCATAATGATCTGGGGCTCGCGGTCGCCAATACACTTGCCGGTATCGAAGGCGGCGCGCGGCAGGTCGAATGCACCATCAACGGCATGGGCGAGCGCGCCGGCAATGCCGCGATGGAAGAGGTAGTCATGGCGCTGCGCGTGCGCCGCGATCATTTGGCCTACCACACTAATATCGACACGACGATGCTGACAAGGGCTTCAAAACTCGTGTCGGCCGTGAGCTCCTTTCCGGTGCAATATAACAAGGCCATCGTCGGGCGAAACGCGTTTGCGCATGAAAGCGGCATCCACCAAGACGGCATGCTGAAGAATGCCGGGACTTATGAGATCATGACTCCCGAAAGCGTCGGCGTCAGCAAGACTTCGCTTGTCATGGGCAAGCACTCCGGCCGCCATGCTTTTAAGGAAAAGCTCAAGGAACTCGGCTACGAGCTTGGCGACAATGCGCTCGAGGAGGCGTTTGTCCGCTTCAAGGATCTCGCCGACCGCAAGAAAATCGTCTACGACGAAGACCTCGCGGCGCTCGTCGACGACGAGATCGCCCATGCGCATGACCGCATAAAACTCGTCGCATTGATGGTGATCGCCGGCACCAATAGCCCGCAAACGGCGGCTTTAACTCTCGATATTGACGGCGAGCAGAGAACCCATCAGGCAACCGGCAATGGCCCTGTCGATGCGACTTTCAATGCGATCCACGCGCTCGTGCCGCACAAAGCCGTGCTCGAACTTTTCCAGGTCCATGCGGTAACCCAAGGAACCGATGCACAAGCCGAAGTGTCTGTGCGGCTCGCCGAGGGCGGCAAATCGGTTACCGCCAAAGGCGCCGATCCCGACACTCTGGTTGCCTCGGCGCGGGCCTATATCGCGTCGCTCAACAAGCTCATGGTCAAGCGCGGAAAGCAGCGTCCAGAAGTTATGACGGTATAGCGGGAGAAACGGGTCCATTCCGGGATGATTGCGGCGCCGAAGGACCTCCACCAATAACGCTTGACTGCGCTTGCCAGGGAAGATCACGACCTCATAGACACAGGAACTTATCGCGCCGCATGCCTTTGGGTCGTCTTCCCTTTGGCCGTGGCAGCGCGCACGCTCGACTTTGCCGGAGCTTTCGCTACGGCGCTATGCCTTGCCGGGATTTTCGAATGGGCTTTGACGCCCAATTTGGCGCTGGCTGCTTTTTTGCCTTTGGCGATCTTACCATGCGCTGTTTTTTCGGGTTTTTGCGGCGCTTTGAGCGATCTTGGCGCTTCGCCAACTTCCGCGCGTGCCACCCGGTGCCGGTGAGAGCCATGCCGCCTCAATTGCGCTGACTTTTGTTTCGCCTTGCCTTTCATCGGCAGCGCGGCCGCGTCGGGTGCTAGCGGCGATGATGCAAGGGCCGGTCCCGGCATTTCGGGAGCGTAGGCGATGACGGTCCCGGGTGGTTGCGGCGTGCCGATCGGCGAGTGAGGCGGCCTTGCTTGCGCGACGAGCCCGCCATAGCC
>CAYWHF010000239.1:0-4620 GCA_964457695.1 uncultured Methylocapsa sp. | reverse complement strand
CCATTCCGATGCGGGTTGCGACAGGTGCCGCCCTTGCAAGGCCTTCTGTGGTCGTAAGCACAAGATGCCCGGTGTTGGCTGGGGCTTTGGGAGCGAGCAGCGGCGCCAGCAGCCTCTGGGTTTGCGCGTTGAAGGCGACTGCCGCCTTTCCACGGCGGCCGCACAACGATTGCGGCGGGCTTGGCGGCGGTGCCTGACCCGTGGTTGGTAGGCCTGCCGTGAGGTCTGAAAGCGATTTCGAAGGTCTGTCTATTCCGGCAAAGGCGCGGTCGAACAAGGTTGCCGCCATAATCGCACGGCTGTGCGGATTGGGTGCGCCTAGGACCACGACAATAAATTTGCGCCCGCCCTGAGTTGCGCTCGCAGCGACATTAAATCCCGATGCGCAGGTGAATCCCGTTTTCATCCCGTCTGCGCCAGGATAGCGCCCGAGAAGATCGTTGTGGTTGCGGATAATTTTTCCGCCGAACCGCAGGGCGCCGATATTAAAAAGTTCGGCTTGCTCGGGAAAGGTGCGGTAGAGGGCGAGCGCCAGGATCGCGAGATCGCGCGCCGAGGAAATATGGTCTGGATTTGGAAGACCGTTTGGATTGACGAAATGAGACTGCGTCATGCCGAGCGAACGGGCCGTCGCATTCATGTCGTCGGCAAATGCCTCGACCGAGCCCGAAACGCCTTCCGCAATCGTGACCGCCATGTCGTTCGCCGATTTTACCATCAGCATCTTTAGCGCGTTATCGAGCGTAACCAGCGTACCTGGCCGGAAGCCCATTTTGGTCGGGGCCATCGACGCGGCCCGGGCCGAAACTGCAAGCGGCGTCTCTAGCGCTATGCGATGATCGTGCACCGCGCTCAAAGCGACATAAGTCGTCATCAGCTTCGTCACGGAGGCTGGGTACCAGGGCTCCGTCGCGCGATCCTCATAAAGGACCGAACCGGATTGCGAATCGACCACCAGCACCGGGCCTGCGACGGCACTGCCTCGGCAAAGGCCGATGAGTGCAAGCGCAGCAATCGTTGATGCTGCTCTAGCGATAAAGCGAGACCGGCTGCTATTGCAGGTGTTCGCGGGGCTAAATCTGGCAGAAAAATGGCGGTAGCTTATAGGGTTCATTTCCTGATCCCGGCCGAATAAAGGCAATTATTAACAACACATGGCTTTCGTGCCTTCCGCAGGCAAATGCGGCGGCAACGCAATTGGCAAAGCTAGGTAAGCAACGCGGCGAAGGTTGGGCAATATACCGTCATTCGTGTGCGGAATAAACTTTTTCAACATAATGGCAACAGTCAATCGGCAAAGGGTATAAGCGCGCCTGCTTGGCGGACGCTTACGCCCGACTCCGCGACGAAGCGGATACTTGGACCGCGGTCAACTTAATTGGTTGGTCGAGGCCATTCCAGGTTACGCTCTAGGATCCCAGGAGGAAATGGCGTTTCAGGAGTTTTTAGGGATCAATCACACCGTTGTGAGGGCGGCGGACCGTGTTCTTGGTGCAATGGCCGCGCAACAAATGCGAGAAAGCGCGAAAGAATCCTTGCGGCCGCGGCCCAAGCAGCCTTAACATTGGAACATGATCGAGACGGTCATTACCATCAGGAACGCGCGCGAAGGCGATGCCGAAGGGATCGCCGCGGTGCATGACGCTGCCTGGCGCGATGCTTATAGGGGCCTCATTCCCGGCCGGGAGCTCGAACGCATGATTGCGCGGCGCGGGCCGTGCTGGTGGCAGTCGGCGATCCTCCGGGGGTCGCGCCTGCTCGTTCTCGATTTCGATGAGACGATCGGCGGCTACACCAGCTACGGGCGTAACCGCGTGCCTTCGCTGCACTATGGCGGCGAGATTTTTGAGCTTTATATCGCTCCGGAATTTCAGGGGCTTGGTTTCGGCACGCGCCTCTTTGAGGTGGCACGAAAAGATCTTGCCGAGCATGGCTATCCTTCCGTTCTGGTTTGGGCGCTGGCCGACAATGAGCGGGCGGTTCAATTTTACCTAAAGCTTGGGGGTCGAATTGTGCGCCAGGCAATTGAGCGCTTTGGCTCAGAAACCCGGGCCCGGGTGGCCTTTGCGTTTCACTAACGCTTCGGGCGGCACCGAGAGCACGGTTCAGAGGCTGCGCGTTTCTTAATTTCAACCCTGACCTGGCGTCCTAAATCGGCGTGCCCGGCAGCCCTAGTCTAGCCCTTTGGCCTGGATGTCAGATAGCCAGGCATTGGTTGCCAGGAACTCTGTCATTTTTCGATCATCGAATAGGCGCCGTCCCAGCCGGCAATCAGTTCCGCCTCGCGCAGCATTTTGATGCGCGATGCGAAGACGGCATAATAGGAGGTTAGGGCATCGACTTCCGCCTTAGCGCATTTTGCGAGCAGGAACTCCGCTTCGTCCCATTTTTGTACCCGATAGGCTTTTAGGAATTCCTCGTGCAAGGGCCGCAGCGAATCGATGCTTCCTGGGTCCAAACCTAAGACGCCGCCAAGCACAAAAATACGCGTGGGCTGGGCACGGCCCTTCACTCTGATTAGATCAACTTCAAGGACCGGGAGGTTGGGGCAACGGCTAACGGTACGTTCGCTTACAACCATCGGCAGCCCAAAAAGTTTCGTCAGGCCTTCAAGGCGCGACGTGACGTTGACCTCGTCGCCAATCGCAGAATAGTCGAAGCGCTGGCTGCTTCCGAGATTGCCCACGCAGCACTCGCCCGTATTGATGCCAATCCCGATCGCAATAGGGGCCTGTAGCCGCCCAGCCCCGAAAGCTCTGCCGCCCCAGGCGGAATTGAGCTCTTCCATCTTGGCAACCATCTGAATTGCGGACCGGCACGCGCGCTCTTCATGGTCGCTGACGTCGAGCGGCGCGTTCCAAAACGCCATAATCGCGTCGCCCATATATTTGTCGATGGTGCCTCGTTCCCGCAGAATAATCTCGCTGAGTGGCGTCAGCAGCTCGTTGATGAATGTGGTAAGTTCGTGCGCGGTGAACTTCTCTGCGAGCGACGTGAAGTCCCGGACATCGCAAAACATCAAGGTAAGCTCGCGCACCTCACCTCCGAGGACGAGCTTCTCCGGGCTCGCGATAATGTCCTCGACGACCGTTGGCGCAAGATAGCGGCTGAACGCGCCGCGGACCTCCGCGCGCTGCCTTTCCACCTGGCGGTAAATGTAGAATGTGGTCCCAACCGTCAAGAGAAGCAGCACAAGCGACGGGTAGACCGGATCAAATAAGAGATCCCAATACCGGAATGCAATCCAGCCGACGGCGGTAATGGCCGCGAGAAGCATGGCGCCGAGGCCTGCGGCCAGGCCGGGGGTGAGGCGCGGCAGCGTAAACGCCATCAGCAGTCCCAGCAGGGCGACGAGGCTTTGCTCGGCTGCAAGTGCGTAGTCCGGGCGCGTGAGTCTGCGTCCTGCTAGAATGTTTTCGATGATCTGCGCCTGGATCTCGACCCCCGGCAGCGCGCTGTCGAGGGGCGTCGACCTGAGGTCGAGAAGACCTGGGGTGCTCGTCCCGACGAGCACGATGTTACCTGCAATTTGGCTTTCGTCGATCTCGCCCGCCAAAAGTTTCCAGGCCGGAATAAAGGCTTTCGGGTTGCTTTGCCGAAATTTAAGCGTGATGTCTCCCGCCGCGCCGGTAGCAATTTCGATATTCCCGATGCGTATGTGATTGAGGCCCGTTCGCTGCCCAAATGCGGTCTCGCCGCTTGCGTTCGAAGATTTTAGCACATCGGTGGAAGCGCCTTGCGCCACCCGCAATGCCTCGGCCGCGAGCGAGGGTATGATCCGGTCGCCGTGACGGAAAAATAGCGGCACCTGGCGCACCACGCCATCATGATTGGGCAACAAATTCATCGACCCGATGCCCTTTGCGGCGGTGTCCAATGGCGCGAGGTTGCTCTGAGCTCCAGCAAAGACCGTTAAGAATTGCCTGGGATCGTCACCGGCAAATGCGAAACCGCTTTTTGGAGCAAAGTCAAAGGAAGTCGGTTTGTCGATCAGGATAACGGACAATACGCACCGTGCCCCATCGATGGCAGCTACGAATGTTTCGTCGTTGGTTGGATAGTCGCTGGCGCGGGGCAGTTTCTTTGCCAAATCGGGCGGCAGCCGTGTTGTGACTTCTTCAAGGGAGGTGCGGTCCGCTTCCGCAAACAAAATGTCAAAAACGACCGCTGCCGCTTTGCGCTCGGTGAGGCGGACAACAAGATCGCGCATGATTGTGCGCGGCCACGGCCACTGTCCGAGGCGAGCAATGGATTCCGAATCGATATCGACAATACGGACAGGCAGATTTGGATCATAGGGCTCCGGCGCCGATCGCTGATAGGAGTCGAAGGCGATCAACCGCAGTGATTGGACAAAAAGCGGATCGGCCAGGCGCAACAACACCGCGAGCAGGAGAAATCCGCACACAAGCGGGAGGTAAAGGCGGCTGGTTCGTGTCTCTAGGCGGCGCAATTCCTAATGCCTGATTTCGACCCTAGGAGAATAGGAGAATAGCAGGAAGCAATGCGCAGAGATATTCGCCAACATGTCGTCACCGTGCTACGCAAACGCACGATTAGGAAAAGTGGTGCGCAGGTCAAGGAAAGGCGGGCAGCCGGGGAAGACGGCCCCTTCCTATA
>CAYWHF010000238.1:0-4630 GCA_964457695.1 uncultured Methylocapsa sp. | reverse complement strand
TTCGTTTGGCTTTTGGGGCGGAAGGGGGGGGGCTTTGGGCGTGGAGATTTTTCCAGCTTTTGCTGGCGTGGAGTTTCGTTTTGGCGCCAAAGGCGAGGTTTTGGGTGTCGCGACCGGAGATATGGGAATCGCCCGCGACGGCAGCCTCAAAAGCGGTTTTACCCGCGGGATCGAGCTGTTCGGCAAATATACGCTCATCGCCGAGGGCGCGCGCGGCTCGCTCACCAAGGAGCTCTTCGCCAAATTCGGCCTCGACCAAAATTGCGAGCCGCAAAAATTCGGTATCGGTCTCAAAGAGCTCTGGCGAGTCGATCCCTCCTTGCACCGGCCGGGACTCGTCCAACATTCGTTCGGCTGGCCGCTCGATAATGAAACCGGTGGCGGCTCCTTTCTTTACCATTTCGAGGACGGGCTCGTTGCGGCTGGTTTCGTCGTTCACCTCAACTACACGAACCCCACGCTTTCGCCCTTTGACGAATTGCAGCGCTTTAAGACCCATCCCTCCGTCGCGCCCCTATTCGAAGGCGCGGAGCGGCTTTCCTTTGGCGCCCGTGCGATCACCGAAGGCGGCTTCCAATCGGTGCCAAAACTTGTTTTTCCGGGCGGCGCGCTTATTGGCTGTGCGGCAGGCTTTCTCAATGTCCCACGGATCAAAGGCACGCATAATGCTATCCTTTCCGGCATGCTTGCGGCGGAGAACGCCGCTGCGGCGCTCAACAGGGGCCGCGCCCATGACGAGCTGATCGATTACGAAAATGCCTGGCGTGCTTCAGCGATCGGCTACGATCTTTATAAAGTACGCAACGTCAAACCGCTCTGGTCGAAATATGGCACGCTTCAAGGCTTTTTTTTGGGTGGACTCGATATGTGGGCGAACGAAATTTTTCGCTTTTCGCCCTTCGGGACCATGCCCCACGGCAAAGCCGATTTTGCGTGCCTAAAGCCGCTCTCGGAAGTCACCCCTATTACTTATCCAAAGCCCGATGGCAAGCTCACCTTCGACAGGCTCTCTTCGGTCTATGTGTCAAATACCAATCACGACGAGGACCAGCCCTGCCATCTGCATTTGAAAGAAGCTTCAATTCCAGTTGTGCAGAACCTGCCAATATATGGCGAGCCCGCGAGGCTCTATTGTCCCGCCGGGGTCTATGAGGTGGTCTACGACAACGAAGCGGAAAAGAGCGGTCCCCATTTTGTCATCAACGCTCAGAACTGCGTGCATTGCAAGACCTGCGACATCAAGGACCCGGCGCAAAACATCATTTGGGTTCCGCCCGAAGGCGGCGGCGGGCCAAACTATCCGAATATGTGAGAGCGCGTCAGGCTGATTTGTGGCTCCGGCCAGGGCTTTCCATTCGTCGCGCGGCCGATTCTTAGCTTCAACGCGCGAATGTCAGGAAAAAATCGCGCTTCCCTTGCGGGAGAAGCGACTGTCCATTTTGTCAATGGCGATCTGCTGACGGCAGCGTTGTCCGGGCAGAACGGCCGCGTCTTCAATGGAACGGCGGACGCAGACCCAAGCTTCTCCACGGGCTCGGCCGCCCAACGTGGCCTCGATCCTGCGTCCGCCACCGCACCGGCGATCATAGCCGATTCGGCTCGGTCCAAGTTACAAGGTGGCGCAAAGTGCCGGATGAGGGGGACGCAACCATAAACCCTAATGGTTAAATTTCTTGATTTGCGCCGCGCGGGCAGCATATTTTTCCAATGCCGCGCAAAATTCAGTGGCGCTTTCGAACAGCGATTCCTCTGCATCGAGGAGAGCGCGCGCCCGATGCGGCGCGAACGGTCGCACATTAGCAATCATTGCCAGCACCTCGGCCATTGCCTTTGTCCTGCTTTCCCGGCGCGATGAACGGATCATAGATTTGCCTTCTCTAACGATGTTCGCGAAGACGCTCCGGCCAAAGCGCCCGGATACGGGTGTCGGATTCGGATTTTCTTCGCCTGAAAAATCTTCGCCTCTAAAATTTTATGATCGCAGCCGCGGCTTGCGCGGGCCTGCTTTATTCAAAATGGCATACTTTCCTTAACGAAAACTGTGACAAATCTTACATTCCGCGCCTGGATTGCCACAAAATCGCTTCCCCCGCGCCCCCTGTTCAGGGGACGTCCGCTGATCCGCTTGCCCCGGCAGCCGCCCGCGCACCCCTCCAAACGCGCAGCGCTTTTGGCGTGCTTCAGAAACGCCGCCCCGGAATCCGAAGCGTCTTCCCCCCAGCGCGGGCATTCAAGCCCCTTTTAGCCGCGCCATCTCGGCCTCGAAGGCGAAGCGAAACTGGGCGCCCTCGTCCTCGGGCCGAAAGAGCGTCATCTGCGGGAAAATGGTGCGGTAGAGCGAAGCGCGCCCCCTCGTGGGCGGAGCAACCCCGGTGCTGGTGGCGGTGCCGCCATTACATGAAACGTTGTTTAGATTGATTCCAAAAATGTTTCACGTGAAAACATTTTGTCCGGTTCCTGCCCAAAACCTTACAAGGCGCGAGACGGCGGGCGCCCTTCGACGAAGTAAAAGCGGCCAAAATTTTGGTCCGATTGAATCGGGCGGCGATCCTGCGCGCAACGCCGCACGGCGCCGAAAAAATCCACCAAAATGTAAGATCGGCTTTTTCGCAGCTGGCTCGCGAAAACGACCAACGATCGGTGACTCGTGGCGCAGGCCATCATGAGCCGGGAACGCGCCGGCGCCCCAAACCGAACCGGCGGATAGCCAGCCAAACGCGGCGGCAGCAAGCGCCATGTGAACATCAGGGAAGCCGTCAAGGGCTGATGTATATTCTGAGCACCAGATGCCAGTAGGCGAGCGATCCGAAGGATTTGCTGCCGCGCTCAATGGTGCGCCGCCGCGCCTGTTCGCCCGGATCCGGCCGTCAACCTGGCGTCGCGCGTCGTCGCGCGTGACAATCCACGTACCCCGGAGTTGAGACGCCGCCGGAGCGCTGTGATACGGCAAGAGTTATTGCCCTAGCAGGACTGCGCGCCGAGCGCGGAGCTAGCGCAAGATGACTTTTCTTCTAAACGTCAACTTGCTCGAACTCGGACATCCGGGTCTCTGCATGACTCAGAGGGAGCGAAGGAAATTCAGAAGGTCTTGCTTGTCGGTCTCAGAAAGATTGTCATATCGGTCAACGACGGAATTGGCTTCGGATGCAACGGTGTCCGCATTGGGCCCACTACGGTGCTCTTCAATAGCCTTCACCAAATCGGACGTTCGGCCGTCGTGCAGGAAAAAAATGCGCTTGCCGAGACCCCAGAGGGGGGCGGTACGGAATTCGTCGTGTTCTGCTTGGCCCTGCGCCACGCCGTCATCGAGCCTCGGACCCATGTGGTGAACTGCAAGATCCGAATAGAGATTCGCCACTTTTTCGCTCAGTTGCGGGATCGTGGATTTGCCTGTCTTAAGCACCGGAGCGTGGCAAAGGGCGCACCCCGTCTGGCTAAAAAGTGTCGTTCCTCTTATGATAGAGGCCGACCCTCCCGGGGTGTCGCTAGAAGGCTCTGGCGGTGTCAGCAACCGCATGTAGCTTGCAAATTTTTCGATATCACTCAAAATATCCAGATCCTTCTTAGCGGGATCGGTTGCGTCATTGGGCGTTGGCTTGAACTGGCATTTCTCCTTCTCCTCACGCTCGGTCTGGAAGAGTTCGTTTGAGATGCCCATCTCGACGTTATATGCCTCGCCCGAAAAAATAAGCAGCGACTTATTTTGTGCCTTCCATCCAAAGCGTGCAATCGTGCCGTCGTTGCCGGTTTTATTTGGCTGTCCCGTGCGCGTATTACCAGACATCACAATGTTCAATTTGCTGCCGATTCCCATAGCTTTCTTCCGGTCCCGGTCGGCCTCCTTATTGAGATTATCGATTATTGCCGTGTCAGGTATCTGCTCGATCAGGCCGCCGCCAAAGACAGGGGTCGGAATCCGGAAGATCACATTGTTGTGGCGCCACTCCTCCTCGAACTCCGGCTGTTCTAACTTGTAGCCCTCGGCGCCCTTCATTCCCGCAATGGTGAATAAATCGTGGACACCGCCGTCGGGTCCGGCGTTCTTCGGATCCTCCGCGTATCTTATCTTCTTAAATCTTGCTTCGCGAGTCGGTCCGTTCTCGGTGATGAAGGAAGGCAGTTTATTGGTGTTATGGTCTAAGCTCTTCTGCCAAAGCAAAAATTGCGGATTAACCGGTGGGCTCGATCCTCCAGGCGCGGGAAACGCGTGACAGCCCACGCAGCTGTCCAAGTTCATTCTCGGTCCAAGCCCATCGTCGGCGACGGTGTCACCTTTTTTGAATTCGTCTAGACCCGAAGCGAATAGTTTTGAATAGGAATCCGGCAAGCCGGGATATGATTTACCGGCTCCGGGGGTTCCGTCATCGCGCACACCAGGATCACGAGCTTTCGTTTCCTGCGGGGGCTGCGCAGGGGAACAAGCCGCGGCACTAAAGGCAAACAGCAAAGCGGTGAAGGCTTTCACGCCGTATGGAAATTTTCTCCGTGTAATAACCCCCTCCCAAGGTTGAGTGCCTCGATTGCTGGATAAGCGCACCGTCCGGCGAACGAAGCCGGCACCAGCAAATGGCGATCCCCCCGCCCGTCCTGCATTTCGCCTGGATGCTGACCAGTCTTGCAGCGGCCCAAC
>CAYWHF010000237.1:0-4664 GCA_964457695.1 uncultured Methylocapsa sp. | reverse complement strand
GGGGCGCCCGGGAGTAACGGGGTAATCGGTACGCCGGGCAGACATCCGGTAGACGGAAATGAGATGCTGCACATCGGGAACCTTTGCCGAGAGAATGATTTGGTCGCGCGAAAGACCGATTTGTTCTGCGCGCGCGGCAGAAGTCAGCGCCGATTGCACCATCGCCTCGCGCATGACGGCGCCGGCGGAACGCGGCGTGGGCTGCCGCGCGTTTTCATCCATGAGCGCCGTCAAAAGCTCCTGATCGAGCGAGCCCCAATTGGCGCCGATCCGCACCGCCTTGCCGAATTTGATCGCGGTTTCGACAATCTGGCCGAACTGCTTGTCCTTCTTGTTTTTGAAACCGACATTGCCGGGGTTGATGCGGTACTTGTCGAGCGTCTCGGCACAGGCCGGATATTCGGCAAGGAGCTTGTGGCCGATATAATGGAAATCGCCGATGAGCGGCACGAGGCAATTCTTGTTTACTAGCCGCTCGCGGATATGCGGCACGGCGGCCGCCGCCTCGTCGCGATCGACCGTAATGCGCACGAGCTCCGAGCCCGCGCGCGCCAGCGCCGCGACCTGGGAGGCTGTCGACTCGATGTCGGCGGTGTCCGTATTGGTCATCGACTGGACGACGATTGGCGCCCCCCCGCCGACCAAAACCGCCGCTTTGCCAGAGCCGATCCGCACGCCAACCGAGCGGCGGCGCGGACCTTGCCCGGAATCGCCCAAATCTGCGGAGGCGGGAAAGTCAGCCGAAACTGTCATAGAAGTCCTTGCTGCTGGCGCATGGGAAAATTGCCGTGACCGCTGCCGCAGTCACTCGAAAAGCTTTGGAGTCAGGTGAGCAAAAATGCATTTTCCGTCAAGACGGTTTAGGCCGGCGGAAGAAAGTTATCGTCGGGCGAGGCCTTTAGGAACCATCTCGGCTTTGACAACGGAATATGGCAAGCTAGCGTGTGCCGTTTGCGCCGATCGCCCGTCCGTAAGGCAAGCCTTGCGGCGTTGGCCCCCTTCGTTTATGCCGCTGCCTTCGCCGCATCGAAGCCTTGGGCCGCCATTTGTCCGTTGCACAAAAGCCTGTCGCTATTATTATGGGTAGCGAATCGGATTGGGAGACGATGCGGCATGCCGCCGCCGTTCTCGCGGACCTCAAGATCGGCTTTGCGCCGAAAATCGTCTCGGCGCACCGCACTCCCGAGCGGCTTGCCGCATTCGCAAGAAACGCCAAGGCGGCGGGCTTTAAGATCATCATCGCCGGTGCCGGGGGGGCCGCGCATCTGCCCGGCATGACCGCCGCACAAACTGCTCTGCCGGTTTTGGGGGTGCCGATTGAAAACACGCCGCTTGGCGGGCAGGATTCCTTGTTCTCGATCGTACAGATGCCGGCGGGTGTTCCGGTCGGCACGCTCGCAATCGGCAAGCCTGGCGCGATCAACGCCGCGCTTCTCGCGGCCGCGATTCTTGCTTTGGCCGATCCGGCAATCGAGGCGCGGCTTTCCGCTTGGCGGGCCGCGCAAACCGCAGCGGTGGCAGAGCAGCCGCCGCGAGGGGAATGAGCTTTGTCCATAGACCTCCTCCCCGGGGCGACGATCGGCATTCTCGGCGGCGGGCAGCTTGGGCGCATGCTTGCGCTTGCGGCTGCGCGGCTAGGCCTCAAGACCCACATATACGCGCCCGATCCGGAAAGCCCGGCATTCGACGTCGCGAGCGCGCGAACGTTAGCGCCCTATGAGGACGAGCTGACGCTCGCCGAATTTTCAAACGCCGTCGACCTCATTACTTATGAATTCGAAAACATCCCCTCCCGCACCGCCAAAATTCTCGCCGAAACCTGCGCGGTCCGGCCGGGGCCTGAGGCGCTCGGCGTTTGCCAGGACCGCCTCGCCGAGAAGGAGTTTTTGGCAGCGGCCGGCGTGAAGGCCGCGCCTTACATGCGGGTCGATGACGCCGGCGCGCTCGCCCGCGCCGTCGCTCAGATCGGTCGGCCCGCGATCCTCAAGACTCGCCGCTTCGGCTATGACGGCAAGGGGCAGGTTCTGGTTCGCGAAGGGGCCGATCTTGCCGTGACTTTCCGCACGCTTGGCGCAGTGCCTGCGATCCTCGAAGCTGTCATACCCTTCACGAAAGAGATCTCGGTCGTTGCTGCGCGCGGCAAGGACGGCGAATTTGCCGCCTATGACGTCTGCGAGAATAGCCATGAAAATCATATTCTTAAGGCCACCCGCGTGCCCGCGCGCCTGCCCCCCGCAATTGCGGCCGAGGCTGTTCGGCTTTCGCGGGTGATTGCGGACTCTCTCGTCTATTGTGGCGTGCTGACCGTCGAAATGTTCGTCACGGGCGGCGCCGACGGCGGTGAGAGGGCTCTAGAACTTTGCGTAAATGAGATTGCCCCGCGCGTCCATAATTCCGGCCACTGGACTCTCGACGGTGCGACAACCTCGCAATTCGAGCAGCACATAAGGGCCATCGCGGGCTGGCCGCTCGGGGCCACGGACCGCCACGGCCGCTCGCCGGGCGAGCATATAGAGATGGAAAATCTGATTGGCGCGGATGTTTTGGGCTGGGCAAAGATCCTCGCCGAGCCCGCAGCAAAGCTGCATCTTTATGGCAAGGCGGAGGCGCGGCCTGGCCGAAAAATGGGCCATGTCACAAGGCTTGTGCAAGATTAGCCTTCCCTTACCGGAGCCCTTACCGGCTTCGCTGGTCGCGGAAGTCTTCGCCAAATTCAAATCCCTGTTGCGAACCGAAGCCGCCCGGACAGTTGATGATTAATGGACCGCAGTCGGCCGGTTGCGGGAACGATTCTAACCAGGCGAAGGCGCAAATAACCCGTAAATAGCGGATATCAATGCTCCGCATGATTCCCGCTAAAAACATCTCACCCGAATTTCCAAAACCCTGAGATTTCCGCCTCTAGTTTGGCGCTTTTGCAACCACCGTTGAGCGCCCAGGACAATACGTCAAAGCAGGCGTCGTTGCCACATCGAAGAAAATGGGGACCTTGCATCACGCCCCGCGCGCGAAAGTCCCCCGAGATTTTTGTGGCTTCGGGCCAGCCGGCCCAAAAACAGCCGAAAATCTGCCGCGTAAGCCCGCTGCGCGGCGAGCCTGTGGGCGTGGACAAGCTGCGCTTGCCCCCGTCCGCAGCAACAGCAACAGAAGAAGCGGACATGTAATTCGCTACCTAATCCGGACATCTTTAGGAGCTGTCTCAAAGCGTCTTGCGTTCGTTCAAATTTTGCTCCAGTGTTCCTCGTGCCGCCGGAATCGGATTGGCCGAGTGAACAGAGGTTCCTGGAAGGGCCGGGTACAACGGGCGAATTGAGCCAGGCCAATCTGCGTTGACTCGAATTCGAAATTCTTGGAATCGACAGATGCTCTATGACCGTTGGATGTTCAAAACAGGCCACAGCCGAAAACTGTGAACAATCCGGTGCGTGGGCGAGCAAACAGTCTCGGCCGAATTGATAAGTGATGGCGGTTGGGCATGCTTAGGGTACAAAATTCCAATTTCATTCCGTCGGTTGGATCGGATTGACAAGGACAAGTACGGACCGAGTCTGCGAGCACGCGCAACTTTCGGGAGGCGGGGTATCTGCTGTGGAAGACGTAGACAACGCCTCGCAACGCAACTCGCCGCGGACCGTGGTGCGGGTTGACCTTGCAGAAGCTGTGTATCGCCGCCTCGGTCTATCGCGCAAGGAGTCGGCGCTTCTTGTGCAGGCGGTGTTGGACGAGTTGGCAGATGCCTTGGTTGCCGGGGAATCGGTCAAATTGTCGTCGTTCGGGCGGTTTTTTGTGCGTTCCAAGTCTGAGCGAATTGGCCGAAATCCAAAAACCGGAATCGAAGTCCCGATTTCGCAGCGCCGTGTCATGGTTTTCAAGCCGTCGCATGTGCTGCGAGCCAGAATAAATGGGCTGGCAGACGCTGAGGAGAGCGATTAAGCTTTCTCGCGCTGCGGGTTCGAGTTCGCCGCAGAATTTCTGGAACCTTGGGACGCCACAAGGGGTGTTCAGCCCTCCTTTTGCCTCCTTGAACGGGTCTGAACCAGGAGAAATCCAAGGATGGATAAGAGCGCCGACGCGTTTCGTACGATCAGCGAGGCTGCCGAAGAGCTCAATTTGCCGCAGCATGTGCTGCGATTTTGGGAAACTCGTTTTCCGCAAATCAAGCCGCTGAAGCGGGCTGGAGGCCGACGCTACTACCGCCCGCGGGATATCGAGCTCTTGCGCTTGATCAAGCGCCTTCTTTATGGCGAAGGTTACACGATTAAGGGAGTGCAGCGCGTCTTCAATGAGCAGGGTGCGGGCGCGCTTGCTGTCGTGCGGGAGGCATTGGCCGATAAGAGCGCTGCGCTCTCGCTTTCCCCAGAGCCCCAACGTTCCGCCGGCACGGGGCAAGACAACACCACTCGCGGCCAAGCGCCGCCGGACTTACCGGATACGTCGGAATTAGGCCATTCCGCCGGCAAGCCTGTCCTGCGGAAAAAGGTGCCGGCCCTAGCGGCGGACGGCGTTCTGCGGTTGCAGGCGGCCTTGGCCGCGCTCGCCGAATGCGAGGCGATTCTCGAAGCCGCCAGCCGGGAATAGGCTTCCAACGATGCGACAGTTGCTCCCCCGACTTGCAAAAACCGGACGGTTGGCCCTTTCGGCCAAAATGCTCCCCCCGGCCCCCC
>CAYWHF010000236.1:411-4694 GCA_964457695.1 uncultured Methylocapsa sp. | reverse complement strand
GGCCAGACCAACTCTTGCCTCGTCATTTCCATCGGCGATGGGGCTACTCTCTCGCACTCGGCGGCACTTACAAGCAACGCACCACGCAGTCTCCACATTGAATCTATGCTCGTGCGGATCGGCAGTGGCGCGAAGTTTGAGAGTTTTGGCCTCATTTCCGGTATTGGGTTTGTGCGCCGTCAAATGTTTGTCCGGTTTGACGGCGCGCAGTCGGAAGCTTTGCTTAGCGGCGTGTCGCTGCTGGGCGGAAGGGAGCATGCCGATACGACCTTGCGCATCGAGCACGCCGCGCAAGGTTGCGTAAGCCGCGAAACCTTCAAATACATTCTCGACGATCAGGCAACCGGCGTCTTTCAGGGCAGAATCAAAGTCGCGCAAGGCGCGCAAAAAACCGATGGCAAAATGCTCTGCAAGTCTATTCTCTTGTCCGACATGGCCACGATGAACACGAAGCCGGAGCTTGAAATTTTTGCCGACGACGTTGCCTGCGGCCATGGCGCGACCTGCGGCGGCCTTGACGCCGATCAATTGTTCTATCTCCAGACCAGGGGCCTACCTTATGTGCAGGCGGAGGCTCTGTTGCTGGAAGGTTTTGCGGGAGAATTGGTTGACGGCATCGGGCATAAAGATCTGGTCGCGCCTATGCGCGGTGCGATAAGCGCCTGGCTCTCCGCCCGCCACGATGCCGCGGCGGCGCCACTACCTGCACACGGCGCAAGCGCTTGATTGGCATAGGGGCGGCGCGTTGAGCGCCTAGGGAGCAAATGGATGAACAAGCATATCTCGCTGGATTTACCGCTTGATGTCACCGCCATCCGGGAAGATTTTCCAATCCTCGCGACGGAAGTCTATGGCAAGCCGCTTGTCTATCTCGATAATGCGGCTTCCGCGCAAAAGCCCAAACAAGTGGTGGAGCGGATGCTTCAAGCCACCTATCATGAATACGCCAACGTCCATAGGGGGTTGCATTATCTTGCCAATGCCGCGACCGACGCTTTCGAGGCGGCGCGCGAGTCCGTTCGCGCCTTCCTCAATGCCGGGAGCTCCAATGAGATAATTTTTACGAAATCCGCGACCGAAGCAATCAACCTCGTGGCGTCTTCGTTCGGCGAAGCTTATATCAAAGAAGGCGACGAGATCGTCCTTTCGATCATGGAGCACCATGCCAATATCGTTCCCTGGCATTTTCTGCGCGAGCGTAAGGGCGCGGTGTTGAAATGGGTCGATGTTGATGACGACGGGAATTTTTTGCTCGATGCATTTGAGCGAATTTTGACGCCCAAAACCAAGCTTGTCGCACTGACCCATATGTCGAATGTGCTTGGCACGGTGACTCCCATCAAAGACATCGTGGGGATTGCCCACGCGCATGGAATTCCGGTCTTGATCGATGGTTCTCAGGGCGCCGTTCATCTTGACGTGGATGTTAAGGAGCTCGATATCGATTTCTATTGCCTGACGGGCCATAAGCTTTATGGGCCAACCGGTATTGGCGCGCTCTATGGAAAAATGGAATGGCTCGAAAAACTCCCGCCCTTTCTCGGCGGCGGAGAGATGATCAACGAAGTTACCAAGGATCATGTGACCTATAACGAACCGCCGCATCGTTTCGAAGCAGGAACGCCGCCGATCGTACAGGCAATTGGCCTTGGCGCGGCCGTCAACTATGTGCAGAAAATCGGCCGTGAACGAATTCAAGCGCATGAACTTGGTTTGAGCTGCTACGCACATGAGTGCCTGTCGCGCATGAATTCGTTGCGGATATTTGGCCGCGCCAAAGCAAAGGGCGGCATCATCGCCTTCAACATGACTGGCGCCCATGCGCATGATGTCGCCACGGTGCTCGATCAATGCGGCATCGCGGTGCGCGCCGGAACGCATTGCGCCCAGCCTCTGCTTTCCCGCTTTGGCGTCACAGCGACCTGCCGCGCTTCCTTCGCCCTATATAATACCTTCGACGAGGTCGACAGACTGGTGGAGGGACTGATCAAAGCCGAAAGTTTTTTCGGTTGAAGAGGTAGAAACGGCGATGAACGAAGTACAATCCTTCGAATCCTGGGAATTGGCTGAAGCTGCCGATTCGAGCCCAAACGAACCCGAGTGGCTCTTCGACCAATCTGTGCCGCAAGACTTGCGCGAACGCTTTTCCAACGACATCGCCGCCGCTCTAAAAACCGTGTTCGATCCTGAAATCCCATGCGATATTTACGAGCTCGGACTGATCTACAAAGTGGAAATCGGCGAGGATCGCCTGGTCAAAATCGACATGACCCTCACGGCGCCAGGTTGCCCGGTCGCTAGCGAACTCATCCGCTCTGTGGAGACCGCGGTTGGCGCAGTGGCAGGTGTGCTCGGGGTCAATGTATCGATGGTTTTCGATCCCCCGTGGGATCAGGGACGCATGTCGGATGAAGCGCGCGTCTCGCTCGATTTGTTTTGATCCTGGACAGTTGGCTTATTTTCTTGCCGGGTTCGCTTTGGCGTCAAGGCCACATTGCACGCAAATTTGAGCTGCGATGGATTATCCCTTCAAAAGGGGCGCGAGCAAATTATCAAGTGCGTCCGGTGTTATCTCTCCTTTCTGTTTCTTGCCATTTATAAAGAAGGTTGGTGTTGCCGATACACCAAATTTTTCGGCTGCGCGATCATGCACCTTAGCGATCTTGTCATAGAGGCTTTGATCCTTGAGGCAGGCGTCAAAGGTTTTCTGGCTCATGCCAGTTTGCCTGAGAAGACCCGCCAAAGCTTCGACAGGCTTGTCGGTAAAGGCCCAGCCTTTCTGCTGAGCAAATAGCAGATCGACGATTGCGTTTCGTTTGTCGTCGCCGGCACAACGGGCAACCATGAAACCCGCCGCTCCCAAAGGGTCGAGCGGGAACTCGCGTAAGATGAACTTGACTTTTCCCGTGTCGATATACTTTTTCTTCAGTTCCGGAAACGTGCCGCCGTAAAAGGCCGCGCAATGCGAGCAGGTCATCGAAGCATATTCTACGATCGTGACCGGGGCGCCGTTCGAGCCAAGGGCAAGGTCGGGCAGGGCCTCGCCCGCCATCAGTTCATCCACCGGTACATCGTCTCCCTGTGCGAAGACTGGAGCAGGCCAGCATCCGGCCACAATGGCAAAACTGCCGATCAGCAGGGCACAAACCACGCTTGCCCTGAGCGTGCCACGGTGGCTCCGAAGGCGCATGTGGCCAGGATTTGGCGAACGCATAGACGTTAGCTCCATCTGGACGGGAGCGCCGATTTGCCTGAGAACAGCGCAGAAATGCAAGTCAATTCTTGGTTTTCAATTCCGGTAACCCGGCTCGCGGCGAAACTTCGGCTCGCTCACTTGCAGTTGCCGGCAAGAGGGTACAGAATGCAGGGCGGAAAGCGCCCCGGACCGGGAGGGTGCCATATGTGGGAGGAATACGGATGGAACGGGTTTTGTTCGTGTTTTTTGCGTGTTTGGGAGCCGGGCTAATACTCGCGGGGATTTGGGCTTTCATCGCCTACGGAACGGCATTCGAGGCGTTCGAGGACCGCGTAACCGGCTGGGTACAAGGCCACACGGGAGGCTGAGCTCGCGGCCGAAAGATGGCCTTTTACTTCCAACTAAAGCCGCGACGCACCCAATGATGCTTTTCTTTCCAAACATATGTTGCGAGATACGCGCGAGACATCTTAAGATTAATTCTAAATAAATCCATTTATAATAATTCTAAATTACTCACTTATCGACCTGAGATCCTCTTTCCCTAGCGCTGCTCCAAAGCGCATTCGGCCCGCGGGCAGCGAAATGATTCCGAAACGCAGCCAATCCGGCCGCGCGTTGAATCGCCGGGCTAAAATGCCGGCCTGCGCCAGACGATCAAAGAAGAGCTGCGCGCCGGGGTGCCGCGCGAGCCGGAAGAGCGGGGTGCCGCCAAGAAACGCAAAACCTACCGCCGCCAATATTTTGTCGATAGCGGCTATGTCTGACTTCAGTCTCTCCCCTGTCGCTGCGAGCCAGCCGATATCCACCAAGGCCCTTGTGCCGATCGCGATCGCCGCGCCCGAAACCGGCCAAGGGCCGAAGGCGGCGCGCAGCATCTGAGTGAACTCGCCCGGAGCAATCGCGAAACCCAAACGAAGCCCGGGAAGACCAAAAGTCTTGCCGAAAGATCGCAACACTATGATCCCTCTCGCCGGCATTTCCGGGACAATGCTGGCGCCAGGTAGGAAGTCGGCAAAAGCCTCATCGACGATGAGGAGGCCGCCGTGATCCACGAGTGCCGCCGCCAAGGCGAGCAGATCTTGTT
>CAYWHF010000236.1:0-401 GCA_964457695.1 uncultured Methylocapsa sp. | reverse complement strand
GGTGTTGGAGCGCGGCAGGCTCCGTGGCGATCATCACTTTGGCGCCGGTTGCGGCCCAACTCCGGGCAAATTCGCTATACGTAAACCCCAAAATTCCAACGCGCCGCGCCGGGATGAGGCGAGGCAGCCAATTGACGATCGCTTGGGTTCCGGGGGCGGCAATGGCTTGCGTATGCACGGGGGCGCCGTATGCTTTTGCCGCCGCAGCTTCTAATGCAAGGAGCTCGCTGGAGTCCGGCAGCTTGGTTAAGTATTCTGGCGCTAATTCGCCGAAAGGATAGGAATATGGATTTATGCCGGTCGAGAGATCGAGCCAAGGTTCTGGGGCGTGAGGATAGGCAAGCCGCGCGGCAGAAAGATAGCCTCCATGCTCGGCTCGGGAAGCGCGTGACCATTCGGGA
>CAYWHF010000235.1:0-4699 GCA_964457695.1 uncultured Methylocapsa sp. | reverse complement strand
GGATTTTCGATCTTTACGGCGGCGATTGCAAGCAAGCTTGGATTTGACGAACATCAGGCAAATGAGCTATTGTTTGATAAGGATGGTAAAACGAGGGGCTTGGTCGCGGAGCCAGTCCTTGGGCGGCAAGCCAAGCTCGCAGCGCTGCTAAATCTTCGCCAAAAACTTGGACTTTGTACAGACCAAACGCTCGCCGTTGGTGACGGCGCCAACGATCTTTCCATGCTTGAGGCCGCGGGGCTCGGCGTTGCGTTTCGCGCCAAACCGAAGGTTGCGGCCGCGGCCCACGCGCGTATTGAGCACGGCGACCTGACAGCCTTGCTTTACGCGCAAGGTTCTCGGAGCAAGGAGTTTGTCAACGGCGCCCTCATTTAAAGTCAATTGCGCCCTCCGGTGCCCAACGCTATGGCCAGCGTCGACTTAAATTGCGATTGCGGTGAAGGATTTGGCTGCTACCGGATCGGCGACGATGCGGCCATGCTCGAAATTGTCACAAGCATCAATGTCGCCTGCGGCTTTCATGCAGGCGATCCGGAAATCATGGCGAAGACTTTTGCAGCCGCGAAAGCCAGGGACATCGCCATCGGAGCGCATCCTGGCTTCCCGGATCTTTGGGGATTTGGGCGGCGCAGATTGCCATATACAACAGGCGAAATCGAACGGCTTGTTGCTTATCAAATTGGCGCCGCGATTGCGCTGGCCGCGTACGCCGGTGCGTGGCTCGGCCACGTAAAAATCCATGGCGCATTGAGCAATATTGCGGCCGAAGATGAAGCGACCGCCCAAGCAATCGCGCGTGCAATAAAAACTGTCGATCAAGGGCTCGTTCTGCTTGTTCCTGCCGGTACGAAATTGGAAACGGCCGGACTTGCAAAGGGGCTTACCGTCGCGCGCGAAATTTTTGCCGACCGCGCCTACATGGATTCTGGTCTTCTCGTCGAGAGATCCCGCCCCGGCGCCGTGCTGCAGGATGCAGAGGAGGCCGCCCAGCGTGCCGTTGCCATGGTGTTAGACGGCGCGATCATCACCACCGCCGGCAAGCGGCTCACCACGCGGATCGATTCCATATGCGTCCATGGCGACAGCCCTAATGCGGTTGCCATGGCAGCAGCAGTACGAACCCGCCTGGAGCAAGCGGGCATCGAGCTCGCGCCCTTCCGGCACGTATAGAGAGTCTCGGAGATGTTGGGGAAGACGCGCTTTTTGCCAGCGGGAGAGTCGGCGCTTGTCATTGAGTTCGGCGCTGCGATCAATCCCAAGATCCATGATTGCGTGCTTGCGCTCGATGAAGCAATTCGACTAGCAAATTTCGAAGGCATCACCGAGACTGTGCCGACCTACCGTTCCTTGATGATCCATTTCGATCCGCTTAAACTGACGCTGGAGGCGCTGATCGATGCGGTCGCAAAACTTCCCTGCGCGGCGGGGCCTTCCCGGGTCAGCAGGCGACGCTGGCATATCCCCGCCTGTTACGATGCGCCGCATGGCGAGGATCTTGCGGAAGCCGCAGCACTTTTGGGCTTGCCGCAAGAGCGCGTGATTGGCCTTCATCTTGGTGCGCGCTACCGCGTTTATATGTATGGTTTTGCGCCGGGCTGGACGTTTCTTGGCGGATTGCCGCAAGCACTTACGCTCCCGCGCCGCGCCGTCCCGCGGGCGCCCGCGCCGGAAGGATCGCTCCTCGTGGGGGCGGGCCGGGGCGGGGTTGGGGGCGGGGCAAGGCCCACGGGGTGGTACGGGCTGGGCCGCACGCCGGTCAAAATGTTTGATCCTGGCCGGGCTCCGGTTTTTCTTGCGAATATCGGCGACGAGATTTGCTTCGAGCGGATAGAACCAGAGGCATTCGATGTTTTGCGGGGCAAGGCCGGGACGGGCAAACTCGTCGCACGGGGCGAATTTTTGGACGAGTCTTAAGATGCCGGCGTGCCTGCGCGTGCTTTATGCCGGTGCCGGCGTGACCATTCAGGACGCCGGACGCTACGGCTATCTTCGCTATGGCGTGACGCGTGCCGGGCGGCTGGACTGCGCTGTGTTCAGCACCGCCAATCTTGCGCTCGGCAACGACGACCGCGCGGCCGGAATCGAAATTTCGGTTGGGGGCCTAAAGGTGGTTTGCGAAGGCGCGCCCATTTGGATTGCCTATGCAGGCGGGGTTTTTGTTTGGCACCGCGATGGTGCGCTTTTGCCGAAAGCGGCGCGGCTTTGTTTGGATGCCGGGGTGTCCCTGACCGTGAAGGCGGGAGACTCGGGCGCTTTTGCTTATCTCGCGGTCGAAGGTAGTATTGCGACTCCGGTGACAATGGGCAGCCGGGCAACGCATACGCGCTCGGGCATCGGCGGGGTCGACGGGCGGATGCTCAAAGAGGGTGATGTTTTGCCCGTTGCTTCGAGCAGCACAAAACAAGCCGAGAATTATGAGGCTGTTATCGATGCACCTTGGCTTGAGCGCCAGCTTGGGTCCTTGCGCGTCGTCCTCGGCCCTCAAGACGATTATTTTTCGCCCGAAGCTTTGGGCGTATTTTTCACGAGCGAATTCGCCTTAACGGCGATGGCCGACCGGATGGCCTATCGCTTCGATAGTCCCGAAATTTTTTCAGCGCGCGGCTATGACGTCGTGTCGGATGGCGTTGCACTTGGCGCGATCCAAATCCCGGGCGATAAAAAGCCCCTTGTGCTGATGGCGGACCGGCAGCCAACAGGCGGCTATCCAAAGCTTGGAGCCGTCGCGCGCGCCGACATCGGCAGGCTCGCGCAGATGCGCCCGGGAGAAACATGCCGCTTCAAAATGGTCAGCGCAAACGAGGCACGGGCAGCGCTTTTGCAGCTCGAAGAAGAGATCGCCGGGACGGTTTCGCGTCTTCGTCCCTTGCGCCAGAGGCTCACCTCCAAAAGCCTGTTTGAAGCCAATCTGATCGACGGTGTTTTCGATCCCTTCACTAGTGAGCGGATCGAGCACAAATCTTGATGAGAGTTTTTGCGTGAGAATTTGTCCCATAAAGCCGCTGACTGATACGCAGCAATCCGATATGCTGGCGCTCCCATGCGCGTAACGGCTCGAACGCGGTCCTAAAAAATGCGGCGCTGGTTTTTAAGCTACAATTCGCAAGATTTGGGGTTCATGCAGAGCCTCGAAGAGGCGCTCCAGCTGAAGGATCCGGACGCAAAGATTTTCTTTGCGCCCAAGAGTCTGCGGGCCGCCATCATGAGAACTACAACGGGGCGCCCGACGATACCTCCGCATGGCCCGGTGGCGATTGCAAGTTCCGTGTCGTCAGTGTCGGTTCCTGGCTAACGTTCCGCAGGTCCTCCGTTCGGCTACCCGCAACTGGTTCCTCATCATCGGCCGGTTCCGCGAATTGGGCTGCCGGGTCGCGAGGACGCTTACCCCTTAAATCTTCACCCCTTTACCTCTGCGGTCCGGGGGGCGAAGCCCCCTGCCCGCGCCTGAAGACTCTTGGCGAGGGCCGTCATTGCGAGCCGACGGCGAAGCAATGACGGACGATTCCAAGCGCACTCGGCAGCGCTGTTCGCGCTGGCAAAAACACGGTAAAACGCGGATGAAGCGCCGTTGCGCCCCCATATCGTGCTTAAAAGGAGCCTAAAAAAATGCCGCTTTATTCGGTTCATCTGCGGGGCAGCGGGCTCGAATCCTTTGCGGATGCGGTGTTTGTCCGCCAGGCGTTCTGCTGGAAGGCGTTCTTTTTTGGCCCGCTGTGGCTCGCGCGTCACCGGCTTTGGGTTGGCCTTTTGCTTTGGGCCGCCGCTTATCTCGTTTTAATTGTGGCCTTGCCGACGGTTCTGTCGGCTTCCTCGGTTTTTTTTATAGCCTTGACCTTGCAAATCTATCTCGGGCTCGAGGCGAACCGCCTTCTCGAAGCAAAGCTCGCGAAAAAAGGCTATCGTCTCGCCGAAATCATCGCCGCGCCCGCACGCGAACTTGCGGAAATCGCCTTCTACCGCCAAATCGAAGCGCAAGACGGAACGCACGATATCGCGTCGGGTACGAATAACGGCGCGCAAGCATGAGGGCGCGCCGGTGAATGTCGCGATTGTCGATTATGGCTCGGGCAATCTCCACTCCGCCCGAAAAGCCTTTGAGCGCGCCGCGCGCGATGCTGGCGTTTCTCAAACAATTGCGGTGACTCGCGATCCGGATGCAGTTTTACGCACAGACCGCATCGTTCTGCCCGGCGTTGGTGCCTTTGCCGATTGCCGGCGCGGTCTCGACGCCTTGCCTGGAATGATTGCCGCAATGACAGAAGCCGTGTTCGAAAAGGCGCGGCCTTTCCTTGGAATTTGCGTCGGGATGCAACTGCTCGCCACGCGCGGCCTCGAGCATCAAACGACGGAGGGCCTCAATTGGATCGAAGGCGACGTTGCCGCAATCGATTCGCAAGGCGGCCGGTTGCGCATCCCGCATATGGGCTGGAACACGCTTGATGCGCGAAAAAATCATCCTCTGCTTGAGGGACTGCGAACGGGCGAGGACGGGCTGCACGCTTATTTCGTCCATTCCTATGCCTTCCGACCCGCAGACCAAAAGTGCATCGTGGCCGCAACCGATTACGGCGGCCAGATTGCCGCCTTGATCGGGCGTGGCAATGTTGCCGGAACACAATTCCATCCGGAAAAGAGTCAGGCGCTTGGCCTTGCCCTGATTGCGAATTTTCTCAGGTGGCGGCCGTGATTCTTTTTCCCG
>CAYWHF010000234.1:0-4717 GCA_964457695.1 uncultured Methylocapsa sp. | reverse complement strand
TCCTGAAAAGTTTCTCAAGGCTCCAAATCGAGGACACGAATATGGGAATGTATCCCCGTATCAGGAACAGATCGATCCGCCACCCTCGGAACATGAGCACGAGACTCATCAGGGCGAACTCGAACTAATAGTCAATCCGAACGTTAATGAGACAAAATCTAATCTTGAACCCGCAGCATCAGTTCGCTAGCGGATCGAGATAAAGTGGGGTTCGCTCTCGCTTCTTCGCTACTTGATCGAACAATTTCAGGATTTCGCTTTCGTGAAATCCGGCCGCCTGAAGTACGCGCACTGCCGAAGATAGCACTTCCGTTGCGATTTCGTATTTGTCGGGATTTTTCATGTAAGCAGGCATGGGCCTCATCGTTTCACTCCGCCGCTACGAGAGAATTATATGCATATGTCTTCCATGTTGGTGCGTAACTCGTGTTTGCTTGATTTCCCCAGACAACCCATCCTGGGCGTTTGCCGCGCGCAAACATTTCCAAATATGGGCCTGGACTGCATGCTTCAATAATTTCGTATTGCTCATCGGGTTTGCGCGAGTGCTCGCGCTTGCGTGTGGCCAACAAATTCACTTGGCTGCGCCCAGGCGCGAGCGTGCGGGCGTTCTTGCCGCGCACGCCAAACAGAACAAGCTCGGTCACGTTGCGGAAATAAAATCCAACGCCACGCCCGTCGGAGCCCCCATCCTTACGCACCTTGTGCCAAACGAGATTGGATTTGTAGTTGAAGCCCCAAGCCTTCATCACCGCGAGACCTTCGGGAAGCATCGCATTTGGACACCAAAGATAAAGATGCGCAGTCTGAGCAGTGAGCCCGGCCACCGGCAACGCCGCGATTTCGTCAAGCTTCATGGTGGAGTAGCGGGACAACCGGCGATGCTCGGGCGCCATTTTTCCAGTGCGGTTTGTGAATTGCCACGGAGGATCGGCGAGGATCGTCGAAAATCGACGCTTCCCAGTGAAATCAAGCAAATCGTGGCCGGCAGGGTGCATCGAGCGAATCAGCGCTTTCTGGTTGGTTTAGTAACACGCACTATACGAACAAATCGTGAACCTATACTAGGATCGGTCACGTCGTCTAGATATAAACTCTTCTTCATCCCCACGATAAGCACCGGACAGCCGCCCCCTGCACCTCCGTCGAGTTTGCGCTTAAGCTTCGACAGGATCGTCGTAGAGGAGCCAAAACTTTTGGCCCGTCCTAAACTTTTGAAAATCGATTGTAGCTCGTCACAGCGGGTAATGATGACACCGACATCAATAACTTGAAGCTCGAATAGGCGGCGGAAATTGTTTAAATCGCGATCGTAAAATTCTGTCTTGTTGTTCCATTCAACTTCAAGCGCGACCTTACCCTTAACGCAATCGACTTCGTGGGTCGGGCTGTCGTAGCTATCGCTGTCGACTTTTATTGAAGTTTTGAACTCGCGAGGTTCCCAGCCCAAAGGACGTAGGGCCATATCATCAATCCGTCTGACGACCTTGCTCCGGTCTCCGAATTTACTTCCAACTTCGCCTTTCTCGATATCAGTTCTCAAAAGCCGGAAGTTGGAAAGGACGGCGAGTATGTTCGACCATTCCTCAGGATATGCGGCACTGAGAACAGCCACAGCGTTCCGCCATTCGTGAAACTCGTAGAGATCAAATAGCTCCTTCGGAATCAATTCCAAGGTGCGACGGTTCACTTGTGCCCTCCCCGATCTTGGAGAGCGTAGGGCGAGGCGGATTTTGGATCTATCTCAAATTGGGCGAAGCTTCTTTTGCGTTGCCTTCGAATAGCTTCTTGACAAATTCATTGATATAGGATTTAATTCCTTTACCCCACTCACCGAGGGCGTCGACATGGGACGTCATGCTGATGGAGTGGGGTGCGGCGGCCTGCGCGCGGGATTCGTAACCCCGCTCCCGGGCGGCTTCGGACCCCGCCCCACGGGCACTACGGCCCGCGCGCGAGGAGCTCGCTCAGTCTTGCGGGGAAATTTCCCCACGTAGGCAAGCGCGGCCCGAAGCCGGAAAATGCCGTGTTGGAGCGCCGAGAGGCGTGCACAGCTTTGTTGCTTCTCGCAAAAGCACAAAGATGTGCGCCGCGCCTCGCAAGCGTGGCGATTTTAGGATGCGCCTTTCGGCGCTCCATTCCCTCATCTTACGCATCGCGCGCGGACTGCGCTCGACGCGCGATGCGGGAGTACGCGGGACGGCCAGGGAATACGGGCGCACCCGGCGCCTTTTCAAACAATACGGGGCGCGGAGCTTTGTTCGCTCTTATCCCTCCCCCGCAAGCGTGGGAGGGATAAGAAAGCAGCGCGGGCTTGCTTCGCACGAGAGTAGAACTCGCAAATTCGATGAGATAAATTCACGCGAATCAACTCGCGATCCGCCGCAGCGCAACCAGGGAAACAGGAGATTTCATCATGGCCAAAGGACAACAGCGCCAGCCCAAGGAAAAAAAGAAACCCAAAGCCGAAGACAAGTCCAAACCGGTTTCAGCCTACAAGGCGGCGATGAGCAGCGGCGGCGGCTCGTCGACCGTAACGCCGGGAAACAAGAAGTAAGCCCGCTCGCGCGTTTTTTCGCGCTTTCCAGCCGGCGGCCTTAAGGAGTGCAGCGAATGAAAGTTGTGCTCTTCATATTCCTCGGCCTCATCCTGGGTGCGATCGCGGGCGGCCTCATCGGCGTCGGCGTGGGCATGCTCTGGGTGGAAATCGCCCAGACCAGCAGTCGCGAAGGCCAAGCCGGCATGCTGGTGTTCTTCGGCTTCATGCCGATGGGGGTCGTCATCGGCGCGATCGCCGGCGCCGTCTGGCTGGGCTCGATCGGCATGCGCCGTTCGCAAGGCTCATCGTGACTTTCCTAAAATTGCCGGCGTCGCGTTCAACTTTCCGTTAGGCGGGCGGGCGCAGCTTGTTTGGCGGAATTAAAGGCGCTCAATGGGGTGTATTCGGTTGCGCCGCCGGGAGATTCGCATGCGCTTGGTTTTCGCGGTTTTGATCAGCTTGATGGCCGGCTCGGCCTTCACCTTGGCTCTCACTTCGGCCAAGGCCGATCCGTACAAGTGGTGCGCCATCATGAGCGCCGGCGAAGATGGCGGCATGGACAACTGCTACTTCATGACATTGGAGCAGTGCCGCGCCACGATCTCGGGCATCGGCGGGTTCTGCCGTGCGAACTTGTGGTACGACGGCCGGCCGGAGGGTGCGACGCCGCGGGTCCAACCCGCCAAGAAAAAAACGCAGCCGCGTAACTAATCCGCGCATCGCTCGAAAACGATATTCAGAAGGAGACGTCACATGAGGCTTACGAAAACATACTTTGCGCTTGCGATTTTGGCCGGCGTTATCGGCGGTTCCGCAATCGATACGGCGCAGGCCGATCCCTACAAGTGGTGCGCGCTCTATAGCGGCGGCCGCGGCGGCGGTGGCATGAACTGCTACTTCGTCACTTTGGCGCAATGCAACGCCACGGTTTCCGGCATTGGCGGGTTCTGCATGCCGAACCAATTTTACGACGGCCGACCCGTTGTGACACCCGGAGAGGCGCCGCGTAAGAAAAAGGAAAGCTGACGCGGCTTTCCGTTCGGCGCATCACAGCATCGCGTAAGCGCTCGATACCATCCCCACCGGCCGCTTGTCGGTGGCGCTTGAGAGCGTCACCCGGCCGAAGGTCGTTGTGCGCCCGATGCGTATGATGCGCGCATCCGCCAGCAGATCGAAATTCACCGGCCGCAAGAAATGCATGGTCTGGTCGACGGCGCTCATCGGCCTGTAGCCGTCCCAAGCGGCGGCGCAGGCGATCACCATCGCGGTGTCCGCGACCGCCAGCATCGCTTGGCCGCAGACGACGCCGCCGTCGCGACACAGTTTTTGAGAGAACGGCATGCGGATGACCGCGCCCGGCATCCAATCGGCCGACGCGCCGGCCGGACGTCCGGTCTCGATGCTCTCCACCAGGAGCCCGAGATCCTGCACCCATGGCGCGAGTATTTCAGTCATCAAGCGGCCGGCCGCCTGAATTCCAAACACGCTCTCGACAGCTTCGAGCCGGCGTGCCCCTAGCGCCATCTTCTTCGCCTCCGGTGATGCGCGAGCGCCCCCGCCCTTGCGAATCACCGCCTGAAGCTAATGGTTTCTGCGCGTTTGTGAATCCCGCACGTGGAGATTTCTTTGCGCGCAAAACCAGCGGCCGCAATCCCGATTTTGTGCGGACACAGTCGAGAAATTTCCGATCGGCAATCGGAAAAACTGCATGGCGTGCGGCATTGGGATGTCATATGCTGCCTTGCGTTTTGTGGTGGGGTTTGTGGGAGGGTGTTGCCATGTTCGGTCGTTTTCTCTTGAAGCCTCTGGGGGCGGCGCTGTTGATCGGTGCGGCAAGCGTGTCGGGGCATGCGGCCAATTGGTTCGAGATGAACACCGGCCTCGGTGGCCCGCGCTACGATGCTTCGGTCCCGCTGTGCGACGAACCATTCGCGTTGTTCAAGATCCAGTCGCGCTTTTCGACCAAGGAATGGCGCTTTTGGGCCTCGTCGCTGGAGATCGTGCGGTTCGAGAAGGTGCAAGAAGTCGCCTTCCGGCCTTGGGCCGACAACACCATTCCACGGCGGTTCTGCCGCGCACGCGCCCTCACCTCGGACGGAAAATGGCGCGAGGTGCATTACTCCATCATCGAGGACGGCGGCATGATCGGCGCGAGCTGGGGCGTCGAATGGTGCGTGG
>CAYWHF010000233.1:0-4752 GCA_964457695.1 uncultured Methylocapsa sp. | reverse complement strand
TTGGGTCACGACGATTTCGCCATGATTTGAGAGCCGAGCGAGATCGTGCTCCAACGCCGTGCGGACCAGCGCTTGCCTTTGCTGGGGATTGACTGGCCCATGGCCTTTGACATCGACGTCAAGACCGGACGCCGTAGCGGTGACAAGAATGTCGAGCGGCTTTTTGGCAGCGGCAAGTGCGAGACCAATCGCACGCGCCACCGTCAAAGCGTTCTCGAGAGAAGGGGCAAACAAGGGACAGGAATGGATTTCGACAATTTTATGCGCGCGCGGCTGCATAAAGCCTGTGGCGGGACGCCCCTCCGGATAGCGGACGTGAAATGTGGCACGCCTGCGCCCATTGCCATGCGCATCGACAAGATCAAACACTTCGGCTGTGAGACCGGCGCGGCGCAGGGCATCGGCGACAAGATCGCGCTTCCACTGCGCGTAGGCTGGTGCCGCGAGCGTTTGCACCGCGCAGCCGCCGCAACGGGCAAAATAGCGGCAGTGAGGGGCGATGCGGTCCGGACTTGGCGCGACAATCTCGGTCAGTATGCCGCGCGAGCCTTCGATTTCGGCGATGACGGTTTCGCCTGCCAAGGCATAGGGAATAAAGACCAAGCCGTCCGGCGTTCGCGCAACCCCCTCGCCGCGCGCGCCAAGGCGGTCGATAATAAGCTTTGTATCCAAGCCGGTCATCTACGTTACGTGGCGGTTAATTTGGATGATCTCGAAGACTATCAGCGACTGCACAAACATTACATAGTCATAAGCATACGCACCACAATACTGCGTTTGTTAGTCTCTTGCATGCGTTAAGCGAATCGGTACTATGCCTTCTCAGAAAGGCAATAAAATGCTTCTCAGGGGAAGTCTGGTTCAGATTGGGCGTCGTTTCGAACAGATTGTCAGCCCAATCGTCATGGGTGCCGAATCCTCTACGGCCGCCGCGCGAATAAAGAGAGAATCCCGCCTCATGCGGAACGAGTATGCAAAACCGCGCCTGTCAATTAGGTTGGCGGGGTTTGTGATTATTGCTGTACTGATGTTTGCCGCAGCGGAAATCTTTTCGTCGCTTGTGTTGATTTATCATTACAGACTGAATGGCAAACTGAAGGATGACGTCAGCCTCCTCTCTTCGGTGACGCTGGTAAACAAGGCTTTAGTCCATCTTCGATTGTTAGCTCCGCGCGACGGAACGGCATTTCCTCACGGAATGTTCGCGTCCGACAATGTTTTGGGTTGGTCCGTTCCGCCGGGACAATACACGGTGAACTTTAAGCACCGGGTTAACTCATACAGCGAGTGGGAAGTTTTGCCGACCAAAGTGACAATCAACGATGATCGGAGCCGCTGGACCGGTGTAGTTTCCAATCCAGCAAAGCCGAACATTTATATCTTCGGTGATAGCGCCGTCTTTGGATGGGGTGTCAATGACGAACAGACTTTCGCGTACCATCTGCAGATGGCGCAACCTGATTATAACGTAAAATTATTCGCAGTTGCCGGCTATGGTTTAGTGCATAACTACTTGCAATTCTTGCAGATGAAGGAAGGTATACACCCGACGGACATCGTAGTCATTGGCTATGCGGACTACTATGACGCGAGAAATGTCGCGGCTCCTTCGCGTTTAAGAGAAATTGACGCAACACTAAAATCTCAATTTCCAGGTGGTATACCCGCAGGAGCTTACAAATTTACACCTAGAGCAGAGCTGAGAGATGGTGACCGCCTTACCATAAGCTTGGTTGAGCAGGACTGCGACGTAATAGTTGATTACTGCAAGCAACCTGACCCTCCGCAATCCTATCTGACAGCGGTCTCCGCCCGGCTGATCAATGAGATGAGCCGCAGCGCAGCAGCGCAGACGATTGTGCTTCATATTGACGGGTCAAAATCAAATCCGGTTTTCAGCGCTTTGGACAAAAACATCAAACATGTTTCCGCGTTGCAGGAAGATTTTGGTTATTTTATACGAGACTCGGTTTTGCATTTTGACAACCATCCTGGCCCGTATTGGCATTACGCAATATCGCGCAAATTGCTTTCCGTAATCCAATAGTCGGGAGTTTTATGCCTTAGACTTGCCCGGGCAGGGCTGGGAGGACTTGGTCCAAGGGCCGAACGCGATGGGTCAACGCCTGATGCAAACACATGAAACAGTTTCGAGCTTTCGCAGGGTCGATATCGGCTCGGATCGAAAGTTCGGCACCGTATTGGGCTTTGTATTTGGCGTTTTGGGCCTTTGGCCGCTCTTTCATCGCCATTCGCCGCATGGGTGGTTGATTGTCCTGTCGGGCTTGTTCCTCGCCGCCGCGCTGCTTTACCCTCGTGCGTTGAGCCTGCTTAACCGGGCGTGGTTCAAACTGGGCCTCGTTTTGAACAGAATTGTCAGCCCAATCGTCATGGGCGGGTTGTTTTTTGGCGCTCTCGTTCCCGTTGGCTGGTATCTTCGCAAACGGGGCAACGACCTGCTAAGCCTCAAGTTCGACCGGGACGCAGCAACCTATTGGATCGCGCGCGTTCCACCAGGTCCGGCGCCAGGAAGTCTGACAAAACAGTTTTGAGGATCAAACGATGTCGGTTGTAACCGAGCTCTTTGAATTCTTGCTCACACGCAAGAAGTTTTGGCTGATACCGTTAGTGGCCCTTTTCCTGATCTTCGGCGGCTTGTTCGTGCTGAGCCAAGGCTCGGTCGTAGCGCCTTTCATCTATACGCTATTCTGATCTGCTCGAGATGCTCATTCTCGGCATTTCGGCTTTCTACCACGACAGCGCCGCCGCAATTATTCGCGACGGCCAGATTATCGCCGCGGCTCAGGAAGAGCGTTTCACCCGCAAGAAGTTTGACCCTGGCTTTCCGGCCAATGCCATTGTCTATTGCCTAACCGAAGCCAACGCTGACGCAAAGAGGTTCGATTGCGTCGTTTTCTATGAAAAGCCCTTCTTAAAATTCGAAAGGCTCGTCGAAACTTATCTTGCTTTCGCACCGCGTGGATTTGCTTCCTTCCACAAGGCCATGCCGCTCTGGATCAGCGAGAAACTGTTTCAGCGTGATCTCCTCTTGCGCGAACTCGACGCAATTGCTCCGGGACTCGGAGACAAAGATAGGCTGCGCTTTTGCGAGCACCATTATTCGCACGCTGCTTCAGCCTATTATCCCTCGCCGTTTCAATCAGCACTTGTCTTGACCATGGATGGTGTCGGTGAGTGGGCAACGGCGTCGGCCGCGCTTGGCCGCGGAGACGAGCTGCAAATTATCAAGGAGATGCATTTTCCGCATTCGCTCGGGCTGCTTTATTCGGCTTTCACCTATTATACGGGGTTCAAGGTCAATTCGGGCGAACATAAAGTCATGGGTCTCGCCCCCTATGGCGAACCGAAATATGCAAAGGCGATTTTCGATCATCTCATCGACGTAAAACCGGACGGCTCCTTTAAGCTCAATCTCGAATATTTTTCCTACTGCACCGGCCTCACTATGGTTGACGATCGGTTCTTCGCGGTTTTTGGCGGTGCCCCGCGAAAACCATCTGAGCCTCTCGAACAGCGTCATTTGGATCTTGCGGCTTCGGTCCAGGCCGTGACCGAGGAAGTCGTCTTACGTCTTACACGGTCGCTTTCAGCGCAAACAAACCTCAAGAATCTCTGCCTTGCTGGAGGCGTTGCGCTAAATTGCGTGGCAAATGGAAAAGTGCTTCGTGATGGACAGTTCGACCAAATCTTCGTTCAACCAGCGGCTGGAGATGCGGGCGGAGCGCTCGGTGCGGCGTTCGCCGCTTAATACGATAAAGAACGCACCACAGGCAAGAAAAGCATTTTAGATGCGTATGACTTGATTTAGGGCGAGTTTCTCGGACCCTCCTATGAGCAGGTCAAAATCACGCACAGACCCACAGTCAAAGGGGCGGTTTATACTGTCGCAGATGATGAGCAGCTTATCAACGATACGGCAGCCGCGCTTGCAAACGGCCAGGCGGTCGGCTGGCATCAAGGAAGGATGGAATTTGGGCCTCGCGCGCTCGGCAATCGTTCGATCCTCGGCGATCCGCGCTCGCCGTCCATGCAAAAAGCGCTTAATCTCAAAGTAAAATATCGCGAAAGCTTTCGTCCCTTCGCGCCTTCCGTGTTGCGCGAGCGCGTCGCCGACTGGTTCGAGCTCGACGCCGATTCACCCTATATGCTGCTCGTTGCGAATGTTAACTCTGCGCGCTGCCGGACAATGACATCGCAGGAAAAGGCGCTTTTTGGAATCGACAGGCTAAACGTGCTGCGCTCCGATATTCCCGCCGTGACCCATGTCGACTACTCGGCGCGCATTCAAACCGTCCACGCAAAGACGAATCCGCGCTATCATGCGCTCATTAGCCGGTTTGAGCAGCTAACGGGCTGCCCTGTTCTAGTGAACACCAGTTTCAATGTCCGCGGCGAACCGATCGTCTGCACGCCGGAGGACGCCTTTTCCTGCTTTATGGGCACCGAGATCGAATTCCTTGCGGTTGGAAATTGCATTCTCCGCAAGGATCAGCAAAATCCCGCTCTTGCGAAGGATTATAAGAATGCGTTTGATCCGGACTGAAATTGCTCAGGCGCGACACCAACCTCGGCGTTGAAACGCAACGGCTACCCCTTTGCTGATTAATTGAGACTTGAGGCCAGAACTCCAGACATATTCTGCTCGAGATAATTTTTCAGGAGGGCAGCCCGCATGCGGTTGGCCAAGGCAGTTGGGTGGCCATCACCCGGAATGCTGAGTGTCATTCCGGC
>CAYWHF010000232.1:0-4772 GCA_964457695.1 uncultured Methylocapsa sp. | reverse complement strand
CGGCCAGTCTCCGGAAGTGATGGTGATCGGTTGCTGCGATTCGCGGGTTTCGCCCGAGGTCATCTTCGACGCGGAGCCCGGCGAACTCTTTATCCTGCGCAACATCGCGAATCTCGTGCCGCCCTACGCCCCGAATGAAGATTTGCACGGCACCTCGGCCGCGCTCGAATACGCGGTGATGGGTTTGCAGGTCGAACATATCGTCGTCATGGGACATGCGGGCTGCGGCGGGGTGCGCGCTTTCGCCCAGGGCGAATTCTCAGCCGGTTATAAACCGCTTTCGCCAAGCGATTTTATCGGCAATTGGATAAGCCTTATCGCTCCTGCCGCGGCGCGAATCGAAGCGGGCGGTCCGATCGATGACTATGTCGACCGCGTTGCCATGGCTTCAATCGTCCAGGGTCTTGCCAATATGCGCAGCTTTCCATGGATCCGCGCGCGCGAACGGGAGGGCAAGCTCGCGCTGCATGGCGCCTATTTCGGTATTGCCAGCGGGGCGCTTGTCGCACTTGACGAAGCGAGCGGGTGTTTCGAACCAATTGCTGGCGAGGCGCTTTGCGCCGCCTCTGCCGCGCAAAAACAGTAAGCTATTTTATTGCGTGCAAGTAACGTTTACACAACTAAAGCACATTTTTGGCTTAAGGATTGCAGCAGTCCAGCTAATCCGTGCCTTCCTCGCGGCGCCTCAGATTATGCGAAGATTGCCCGCCCTTTCGCCCGGCTTCAGAAGCCAGCTTATGATTTTGTGAAAAACTCCGCTTCTCGTTCGGAACACTTCGTCCGCCTTTGCGCGCGATTTCGCGCCGTCTCTCGGCGTCCATCGAAGCAAAGCCTTTTTTCGAGGCGTCAAGATTTTTTCGCATGGGCCAACCCGCGTCTTGCTCTATCTTGCCAACGGTTAAGCCGTCCGCCGGTTCCAAAGTTTTCGAAACGAAATCAATGCGCCGATTGCCGCGGCAAGTTATTTTCAATTCTTGGGATTTAAGCTCAGCCAACATTTTTCCCGATTGGAATGGATTTCACATCATGAGCGCGAGCATGGCAGCGGCACAATTTCTGCGCCAGCGCGGGGGAAGCGAGCCGATTCAACTGGCCGTGCTTCTTGGAACCGGACTTGGACCGCTTGCCGATATCCTCGATACGCCGGTGGCCGTGCCCTACCGCGAACTGCCCGGATTCCCGCAAACCTCCGTCCCAGGCCAAGCCGCACAGGTTACGCTCGGAGTTGAGGAGGGCGTCCGTGTTGCGTTCTTGCAAGGCCGCGGGGACCGCTGCGAAGCCGGCGACGCGGGTGCCATGACCAGTGCTTTGGAAACAATGGCGCTTCTCGGCACGTGGACCATTCTCTTGGCAGCTTCTGCGGGCTCGGTCCGCCCGGGAATTTATCCTGGCAATATTACAATGATAACGGACCACATCAACACGACAGGCATCAATCCTTTGGCCGGCGCAACTGCCGACCGCCGATTCGTCAATCTCGTTGACGCCTATGATCCGCGTTTGCGCCTGCGGCTGAAAAAGGCCGCTGCCGGAGCCGGCGTAAACCTGCCGGAATCGATCTTTATGTGGTTGCCCGGCCCATCCTTCGAGACGCCGGCAGAGGTAAAGGTTGCGCGCCAGCTCGGCGCCGATGTGATCGGCATGTCGATCGTCCCGGAAGCCATTATCGCCCGCTCGCTCGGCCTGCGCGTTGCAGCGCTCGCAATCGTAACCCATTTTGCCGCAGGCTTTTCGGGCGGCAACCCAAACTTTGAGGAAACCCAACGCGCCGCTCTTTCCGGCACCATCGGCCTAAAGCGTCTCGTCCGCAATTTTGTGAAAATAAAGGACCACTAACCGACCGGAGGGCGCCAGACGCATTGGCGCTGCCCTGACCGCGCCCTACGCTTCGTTCAAATAGATGCGCACGGTTTCGAGGAATTTGAGGATGGAAATGGGCTTCGACAGATAGGCCTCGCAGCCGCCCCGCCTGATTTTCTCCTCGTCCCCTTTCATCGCAAAGGCCGTAATGGCGATGACCGGAATATGCCGCAGGTCCTTATCCTCCTTGATCCATTGCGTGACTTGGAGCCCTGAGACCTCCGGCAATTGAATATCCATCAAAATGAGATCGGGCTTATGCCGGCGCGTCAGCTCCAGTGCTTCCTTTCCGCTGCGTGTCTGCAAGGTCTTGTAGCCATGCGCCTCCAAGAGGTCGTTGAACAATTTCATGTTCAATTCATTGTCTTCGACGATCAATATGCTCTTTTGCATCAAAGCTACCCAGCTTTGCGCGGCGCCCGCTGCAGGAATTTGAAACTTGAACCGCGAATGTATTTAGCGGAAAAGAAATTGACGCTAAGGGAAAGGATTGTCATGCAAAAATTTCGTCTTGGATCATCGCCTAGCAAAGGCGGTAGGAGGCTGCCGAATCCATGGCAATCGAGGTTTTGGGCTTTCTGGCGGAGGATTCTTCGCGGCTTTCCCGCTTTTTGGCGCTTTCCGGCCTCGGGCGGGACAATCCGCGGGCGGCGTGAGGCCCGTGCTAAAAACCTCAAGCCCGCGAAAGGAGCTCTTTATGATTAGGCCTTTGCCTCTGCGCCCAAAACGCGATCCCGTGCCGCGGGAAGACACGCCAGCAACGCCAAATAAACTCGATCTTCCGGCGCGTCTGCGGCGCAACCGTAAGGAGGAGTGGGCACGCCGGCTCGTCCGCGAGACGGCGCTCAGTGTGGACGATCTCATCTGGCCGGTCTTTCTTTGCGAGGGTAGAGCTGTGCGCGAGCCCGTGGCCTCCATGCCCGGCGTCGAGCGTCTATCCGTCGATCTTGCGGTGCGCGCGGCGGCGGAAGCGGCCGAGCTCAAAATCCCGGCGTTGGCGCTCTTTCCGTTTACCGACCCAAGCCTGCGCAACGAGGAGGCCAGCGAGGCGCTGAACCCCGAAAATCTCGTCTGCCGCGCTTGCCGCGCGATCAAGCGCGAAGTGCCGGAACTCGGCCTCCTCACCGATGTCGCGCTCGATCCCTATACGAGCCATGGCCATGACGGGATTTTGCGCGGCGGCAAAATTTTGAACGACGAGACGGTTTTTGTTCTCATCGAGCAGGCCCTGAACCAGGCGCGCGCGGGCGCCGATGTCATCGCGCCTTCCGACATGATGGATGGGAGGGTCGGCGCGATCCGCGCGGCGCTCGATCAAGAAAATTTCGAGGAGGTGCAGATCCTCTCTTATGCCGCCAAATATGCCTCGGCCTTTTATGGGCCTTTTCGCGAGGCCGTCGGCACCAATGCCACGCTCATTGGCGACAAGCGAACCTATCAAATGGACCCGGCCAATTCCGATGAGGGTTTGCGCGAAGTCGCTCAAGACATAGAGGAAGGCGCCGACATTGTCATGGTGAAACCGGGCCTGCCTTATCTCGATATCATTTTCCGGGTGAAGGAACGCTTTGGGATGCCGACCTTCGCTTATCAAGTCTCGGGTGAATATGCGATGATCATGGCGGCCAGCAATAACGGATGGATCGATGGCGACAAAGCGATGCTCGAAAGCCTTAACTCTTTTAAGCGGGCGGGGGCCGTAGCGAACCTTCCCTATTTTGCTCCGCGCGCGGCAAAAAAGCTGAAGCAGATGGCGTGACGTCGGCCACGCAATCCCACAAGGCGGGCAGAGTCAACCAGATTAGAATTATTCTAGAAATGTTTCACGTGAAACATTTTGGTCCGATTGAAGCCCGAAACCTTACAAGCCCGAAGACAACCGCCCGCTCTTCAATTGGGTAAGATCGCTCGATTTTTCTGTTCAATTCGAGACGGGTGGCAGTGCAAGCGCGGCTGCAAAATTAGTGGCCAGCAGGCAACGTGCGTGTAAGATTCGCGCAAAACCGGTTCGCGCGAATTTTTCCGCACCGGCACGCACGCCGATCTTTTTAGGTAAACCCGTCCAATACCGACTTGGGCTTCAGCGCAAATGTTTTTGGTTATAAATATTAACATTTGAAATACATCAATACACCCTTGGCTGACGAAATAAAAGCTGCGGTTGCCGTATTTTCGACAAAATATAGCCACGTTTCTGCCCGAACTTTGCCATCATGCGGTTCAGGCTGTAATTGTCCTTGGTCGTAAACGATTAAATTGTTTCTACTGTGAAATAGCAAACAGAAGAAATAATCCGATATTTAATACTGGGGGATTACCATGCAACACAGCAACAGCAAGAGAAGTTTGCGTCTATTGGCGCGGGGATTTGCGGCCCTTTGCACCGCACTGGCGTTGGGCATGGCGGCGGGCCGCGGCGCCTCGGCCGCACCAACCCTGATGGTGGTACACTCTTTTGCGGGGGCTACGAGCGACGGGGCTGCTCCCAGCGCGGGCCTCGTTTTCGACGGCAGCGGCAAACTCTATGGCACGACAATGCGCGGCGGCGTGGGATGCCCCTCGCGGTCGGCGAGCCCAACGGCTGTGGCGTGGTGTTCACGCTCTCGCCGGACGGGAGCAGCTATACGGTGCTGCACTTCTTTGCGGGGGATTTCAGCGAAGGGGCATTTCCCTCCTCGGGCCTGGTTTTCCAAGGCGGCAATCTCTTTGGCACGACTCCGTTTGGCGGCGGCGACGCGTCGAGAGCGGGCGTAGTGTTCAAGCTGTCGCCGGACGGGACCTCCTATAAGGTGCTGCACTCCTTTGCCTTTGTGTTAAGCGACGGGGCTGTTCCCTCTGCTGGACTGATTGCCGACAGCAGCGGCAACCTTTATGGGACGACGGCGGGCGGCGGCGCATCGCGTCGTGGGGTC
>CAYWHF010000231.1:0-4776 GCA_964457695.1 uncultured Methylocapsa sp. | reverse complement strand
GACATAAGCAAAATTCGTCCAATAGTCGGTGACATTGTTGAAAACGACAAGCGCCATGTAGAGGCCTATTGCGCCCACGGCGGTGATTTTGGCAAGGCGGATCGCAAGCATTTAGGCCCCCAAGCCCGGGACGCGGCAATCCTATAACACGACTCAATTGAAACTGCGTCCCGGTTTCTTGTTCTGCCAAGCGCTAACTGGCCGAAGGGGTTTTGAAACTGGCGCGCCAAATAATGGCCTGTCTCGAATTCTCCATTCAATGGTGCCGCTGCCGGCAGCGGCAGCGCGATGGCTTTTCGCAAGGCTTGCTGCCATCCCCTGCCCTGTTGCACCATTGCCACAGCGCCCGAGAGTCGATGCCCAGGCGAGAATGCGCCGAAGTTTTGACGAAATGTTGCGCGCAACATGTCCTGCGCGGCGAGGCCCGCCTCGTTGACGCGCCAGCAATTTGCGCAGTTGAGCATTGCAATGATTACTTCACCGCGCCGGGATCGCCAAGCCAGAGCTATTGCCGAAATGTTAGCTATGATTGCAGACGCCTATCCGGAATCCGGGCGTGAACGGCCGCGTTTCCCCTGTGCAACGAGCGAGGAATCGCTGTGGGAAGATGCGACTGAATTCAGCGCGGCACTGGAAAGATTTTCTGCCCACCAGCATCGAATTTCTGCCAAACTTTCCCCGCGCGGCCGCTCTGGCATTTCGGCTCCTTGATATCTACAAGAGGTTAAAGGCGCCTGCTATCGGATGCCCTGAGAGCAACTCATCGCCGTAGCCAATCACCTTTGCCCCCGAGCAACCGATAAATCGGCTTGAGATGGCTGACGTCGATTTGGGCCATGGTTCCGACACAGGCGCTAACGTTTTGTTTCTCTCAAAGCCGCTGGAGCCGCATTTTGCAACGAAAGGAAAAATGCCAAGGGAATGTCGCATCTGATAGATTGGTTGCCTATTTTGTTTGAGATATTCGGTGCTGCGACACTCGTCCTTGTCTTCGCGCTGCTAATATATTCGATCACAGTTGCAGATGCCGATTTCGCAAATCGAAAAACTTCCGTTCTGATATTTCGCTTATTTGTTTTATCCACGTTTGCGGCGCTGGTGTTCGGTTTCGCATGTATCGTGATAATTTGGTTTGAAAAACATGTTTCTACTCTTTGAATCTTGAGCTACTCCCCTACAAAGTTATGTGATTGGGATCCGCTCTCGTCCGCAGAGCACTGTACAGATACTTTTCGCCTTTTCTGCCGTGCGAATTGAGGTGTATTCTCGGGAGGTGCGTGAGAACGTCGCGCGTTGAGCATTCACCTCTGTGTGCGCGCTCTCGATAGGATCAGAGGCTCCAACTATACGCTCAAGAGGTGCAGTCTTTAAAAATTCTGAGGGGGGCTCGAAATGACATTTCGAACACTGATACTGGCTTTCGCTGCCGTCATTGGTGAGGCGGCGAATTTGCAGGCGGACAGCGCGCCGGCGGTGAACGCATTCAACCATATCGTCATCATCTATCAAGAGAACCACAGCTTCGACAATCTCTTTGGCTTGTGGGGCGAGGTGAATGGCGAGCGCGTCAACGGCCTTGACGGGGCCGATCCCGAGCAAACGAGTCAGATTCGAATGGACAGCAAGACGCAGTATAAGTGCCTGCTGCAGAACGACGTAAATCTCACATCGCCGCCATTGCCGTTGACCTGCACCGACGATACGGGCGCGAAGTTCGAAAGCGCGTTCCCAAATAAGCCCTTTATGATTAACGAGTACTTTAGCCCGGCGGACACGACATGTCCTAATCCGGCGGGTAACAGAGCCCCGGAGGAAGGGGTCAAGAAGGGAACCGGCCATGCGGGCGGCTGCACGAGGGACTTGGTCCATAACTTTTATGACGAGCAGTACCAGATCAATGAAGGCAAGCAGAACCGGTATGTGACCGGCAGCAACGCGGCCGGGCTAGTGATGGGCTATTACGACACGAGAAAGCTGCCGGTCTACATTTATCTCCACGGCCCCGGTGCCCCCAACTATGTCATCGCCGACAGCTTCTTTCATGCGGCCTTCGGGGGATCGTTCCTCAACCATCAATGGCTGATCGCAGCGGCCATGCCCGAATTCGCTGACGCGCTCGATGACGGAAGTTCGAACGATCTTCACACGGTGGTCGATGAGAACGGTATGCCGACAGATACGCGCGCGCCGCTTTACAAAAGCCAATCCGGCGTTGCCAGGACGGGTCGCTCTAAACCGTTGCTGACGGTATCATGCAATTTTCCTCATTCGGCCAAAGTCAAGTGCGGCGACTATGCCATTAATACGATCCAACCGTTCTACCAGCCCTATAGGCCCCGCAATCCCGGTACTCCGGAACCTCCACGCTTGCCGCCGCTCACCAATCCGACGATCGGCGACCGGCTCTCGGACGCGAAGATCGGCTGGGCATGGTACTCGGGTGGCTGGTCGAACGCCAATGGCGATACCAAGGCGCCAGAATGGTCCAACGGCCCTGGTCCCAATTGCAGCGATCCCCGGGCCGACCCGAAGGCGCAGTTCCCCAATTGCCCCGACAATCTATTCCAATATCATCATCAGCCGTTCAACTATTACAAGAACTACGCGCCAGGAACACCGGGCCGCGATCACCTGCTTGACGAGGAGGCGTTCAGACGGGCTGCCCGGTACGGTATCCTCAAGCCGGTGAGCTTCGTTAAGCCGATCGGCGAAGCCAATGAGCATCCAGGCTATGGGAGCGAGACCGCGGGCGACACTCACCTTGTCGATTTGATCAACATGATCGTGAACGGTCCGAACGGCGAGGATACGCTGATCATCGTGACCTATGACGAGTTCGGCGGATGGTGGGATCATGTGCCGCCTCCGCAATTTAGACCGAACGGCGAGAGGAGCCCTCATGACGTCTGGGGCCCAGGCACTCGCGTCCCGGCTTTGCTGATCGCGAAAAAATTTCGTCAATCCGCGGTGGATCATACGGACTACGACACAACTTCGATCCTCAAGCTGATCGAAGAGTGGTTCCATCTTGAGCCGCTTGGCTCCAGAGACAAGGACGTGCAAAGCCTCAACACCGCCCTCGAAACCGCCGGAGTAAATTAAACGTAGTTCCCGCTCCGAATGACTAAGCGATTGGCGAAGCCGGCCGTCTGGGCGGGCCCGCGCGCGAAACTCGACAGCGCGGGCGTCGCACCGGCCATCATCACGAAAGCGGCAAGCTCCGCGCTTTTGACGACATCGCCTTTTTTCAGCGCCTCGTCGAGGCGCCGTTGTGTCGGTTCTTCTGTTCGCTGCGAGTCGTCGCGTTCTTCGGCCACTTATCTAGCCTCCGAACACCCGCATCTGTGCGGCGAAGAAATCGAGGAAGGTGCTCATGATGACGCCGATGAAGAGCATCAGAAGCGCAAAGCCCGTGAGAATGCTCAAGGGGAGCGCCATGAAGAAGATCTGGAGCTGCGGCATCAGGCGCGAGAGCACGCCGAGCGCGGCATAGAGCAGAAGCCCGAACACGAGGAACGGCGCCGCGAGCTGAAGCCCGAGGGCAAAAGCCCCCGTGACGAGCCGGATGGTCAATTCCGCCATATCGGCCGTCGGGATGAGACCGTTCGGGGGAAGCATGGTGTAGCTTCCTGCGATCGCGCCAAGCGCGAGATGATGGAGGCCGGTCTCGAACACCACGAGCGCGCCGATGAGGGAGAGAAAGGTCGAGACCATCGCGCCCTGCGTCCCCTGACCAGGGTCGAAGGTCTGGGCAAACGCGAGACCCGTCTGCGCCGCGATGAGAAATCCCGCGGTCTCGAGCGCGCTCATGATGAGTCGGGCCATTGTCCCGACGAGAACCCCGGCGGTGACTTCGCGCACGACAAGCGTCGCAAGCTCCAAAGGCTGCGGCGCGGCGGTGGGATAATATTGCGCCGTGATCGAGACGAGAGCGGCCGAGACCGCAAGCGCGAAGGCAAGCCGCACGCGCACCGGAACGCCCGCATCGCCAATGACGGGCAAGAGCATGATCATCGCGCCGGCTCGCGCGAAAGTCAGCAGATAGACGAGGACGACCCCCTGAAGCTCAGGCAGGATGATGGTCATGGAGCGGCGATGCGCGCGGCCACATCATCCATGTAGGTCGCCATGGCGCTTCCCGCCAAAGGCAACGCGATCAAGAGCACCAGGAAGATGGCGAGGATCTTCGGGACGAAGACAAGCGTCATTTCCTGGATCTGGGTCACCGCCTGCAAAAGCCCGATCACTACGCCTACGACAAGCGCGGTCAGCATCGCCGGCGCGGAAATTTCGAGGAGGAGATAAATCGACTCTCTCGCGAAATCCAAAGTCTCCGCACCCGTCATACGTTCCTCTGATCCCTGATTTCCGATCCCTGACGTCTGATTTCAGATCGGCATCTTCATGATGTCTTGATAGGCCGAGATCACGCGATCGCGGATCGCAACCACGGTCTCCAAGGTGAGCTCGGCCGCAGTCACGGCGTTCACCACCTGCACGATGTCGCCCTTGCCCGCGGCGCCTTCGCCGGCAGCGGATTCGCCGGTTCGCATCTGGCTCATCGCGTTCTTCATCGCGTCTGTAAGCGCGTGCTGGAACGAAGTCCCGTCCGCGGCCAATGGCGTCGAGCCGAGCGCGCCTGCGGCACCTGGCGCGCCGGCGCCGATGCGGCTTGCCGCCTGATAAGCGGCGTTCGCGGCGACGAAAGTCACGGCCATGGCTTACTCCTTCATCGCCGCAACAGATCGACGGTGCGCCCCAGCATCGCGCGCGCGC
>CAYWHF010000230.1:3012-4783 GCA_964457695.1 uncultured Methylocapsa sp. | reverse complement strand
AAATCCCGCCGCGACGCGATGGCGGTCTTGGCGAAGCATGTCGCTTATACGACCCCGGCCGTGCTAGCGATTTTGTCGCTCACCGCGAAACGGGCGAGGGCCTTTTCTTTCTAACGAAGTAGCTGTTGTTTATGGGGCCGGTGGAAACGTTGGCGCTTCCGCTGGGTGACGGTTGGGTTTTGTGTCAGCCAGACATTGACCGGCTGGCGGTGCTCAATACAACCGGCAAACTGGTGTGGGATTTGTTGGAGAGTGGCTTTGGACCGCAAGAGATTGCGTCCTTCTTCACAGAGCATTTTGGCCTCCCGGGCGAGGGCGCTTCGACAACTGTCAGATCGGTGATTGGCGGACTGGAAAAGGCCGGGTTTTTGGCCCGGCCTTCCGGAGACGCCGGCACGCAGATTCGCGGCCCAAGCGTTGTTACAAAAAGCAATGCGGTTCAGGCGGTCCCGCGGGTTCATTGCGGCACGTTCCAATTCGGCGCGCGCAATGTTCAGATTCACTCCACCTTGCTCGATATCGGGAAAGACTATGTATCGCGCTTCCGGCATCGGGCGGCGGACAATGAGGCAAACGCCGACATCCTCCTTTTCGCGAGCGGGCCTAGCAATTACCGCCTGACCTATCAGGGCGAGGTTGCAGCGGATGAAAGCTCGTTAGCCGAACTCGTCGGGCGGGCACAGGAACTCTTTTTGAGTTGGGAGCATCCCAAAACAGAGTTTCTCGCCTATTTCCATGCGGCGGCTGTGAACCGGGCCGACCACAGCGTGCTCCTGCCTGGCGCAAGCGGCGTCGGTAAGTCGACGCTTGCCGCCTATTTGGCTGCTAACGGCTTCTCATACCTCGGGGATGATTCCATCGCAATAACAAGAGGTGACTGGTCGCTCCGGCCGCTACCTACCTGCCTTTCGCTCAAATCTGGTTCTTGGCCGATTCTGACGGCTCTTTATCCAGAGATCCCTCATCTGCCGATTCTGCGCTGTCATGGCCGGGACGTGCGTTACGTGGAGCCGAGGCAACCACGGCATGCGGGGCGCGCGCCGTCTCTCATTCTGTTCCCCAGGCACACAATCAGCGGCGACATCGGCCTCAGGAGATTAGCGCCTCTCGAAACCATGACGCAGCTGATCGAAACGAGTGCGGACTTGCGCCGGCCAGCGACCTATGCGACGCTCGCGGAGTTTCTCAAATTCGTTGAACAGACGCCAGCTTATGAGTTTGTTTATCCGGATCTCCTTAGCGCTAAAACGGTGATCGAGGAACGGCTTGCCCAGACAGCCTAGACCCGCTCCACTGCTCCTGTGCCAAGGGCTCTCTGGGGCTTTGGGCCAAGAGCTTAGCCGAATGGACCTGCCGGCCAACGAGGCCGAATGGCGGAGCGTGCTGAGCCTATCAAGCGCCCAGCTGGTCACACCGATGCTGCACTGGGCTTATCGCGAACAAGGGTTGATTTCAGAACTGCCGGCGGATGTCTTGGAGTTTCTCGATGCGATCTACCAACTGAATTTAGAAAATAATCGTCTCCACGCGGACCAATTGGCCCAGTTGATCCGGGCACTGAATAATATCGCCGTCCAACCTGTCCTCCTTAAAGGCGCCGCAACTCTCGTTGGCGGCCTCTATCCCACATCGGGGGAACGAATGATCGGCGATATCGATGTTCTGTTACCGCTTTCCAAGTTGGCGGAGGCTGTTGATCAGCTCTGTTCGCTAGGGTACAAGCCGATCCTGGCGGAAGAGACGCTGCCTGATACGCAGAACCTTGGCTTGC
>CAYWHF010000230.1:0-3002 GCA_964457695.1 uncultured Methylocapsa sp. | reverse complement strand
TTTTATGGCCCCATCGTTAGCCACCATTGGCCAGCGCAGGTGGAGTTGCACGTTCATCCGGTTCACCTACAGGCCGTTCGGATTCTCGACATCGACGAAGTCATTCGGGACGCCACACCTTTAAACTGGCGTGACGGCAATTGCTTGCTCCCCTCAGCCACACATTTCGTGATGCACAATGTGATTCATGCTTATGTCGATCTTGGATATCGTTACTTTCTTTCGTTACGGCAATTATTCGAATTTGTTTACACCTGCCGAACACGCGCTGACCAGATTGATTGGGCGGTAATCCAGCAGCGGGCTGAAAGTCTTGGATATGGTAATGCCCTGCGCTCCTATGTCGCGCTCGCGACCGCTTATCTTGGCTTTCGGACACCGTCCGCACTCACGCGCAGCGTCTGGGATCCGGCCCGGCGTCAATATTTTCGTATGCAGCTAAAACATCCGGCTATGTATTTTCTGTTCCTGCTGCTCGTAGGGCCCCTGCGGCTGTATGCACGCACCCTGATAAAAGACCCGCGCGCAATGAAAAGACTGCTTAGCGTACGCGGTTACATGAACCTATACCAACTGGCCAAAACCCAGACACCACCGTAAACTCCCGGCGAGAACCGAATGGGGACATTCTGAAGGGCATGGCGGATTTCGTGTGCTCGAAAGGCCACGACCGCTGGCGCATGCGGTTTTTGCTACGAAGATAGGTCGCAAACGCGCCGCGCGATTAATTGTAAGTTATTGAGTTGATTACCGCAAAGACCGGAAATGCCGCATCGCCGCCGCTTGATATATACTTCGCAACCGCGAATGTCGCGAATTAAAAAACCAGCTCTGGTCGATATTTTTTATCCAATTCTGAAAGATAATCTCCGCATAAGGCCCATCTGATGACAAACCAGAAGCCGGAAAAACGGTCATTTCGCTGAAAAATAAATTGTTTCCTGAAGCTAAAAAATCAACACGGACGTAGTCCAAACCGCGACTAAGTATTCTTGCTGCATCCAATGCTTCAAAGAACGGAACCGGTAAAACAAAATCGCCGCTTAGTTTCTCTTTTTTTGGAACGCTCAAAAAATCAAATTCATCGTCGTACCGCGATCCGTCTGGCAAAAAATATCCATATTGCCGATTTTCCGTTTTAAAATCTATCGCAACCGATGCAAGTGATATAGCCCCGTTGTGAGCGCGAACTGCTATATCAAACGAATTATTTTTATCTCCGATTAATTCTTCAACGAAAATTGTCCTTTTCACCGAACTATACGCCCACTCCGAAGAATGTTTAGACCAGTCTATAGATAGCCATTCTCTGAAAATACGTTCGACATCATCCCTGCTGCGCCGCTCCCGGCAAGGGAAATAATTTTGGCCCGAACCATGATTGGTTTTCAAAACAAACCCATTCTTCAAATATTGCTCGGGTATTTTTTCAGGCCCAACGCCAACCCATATCGTTTTGGGAATATTCAAATTTAGAATTTTTTCATGCACCCATTTTTTAACAAGCAATTTGTCAGCGAAAATACAAAAAATTGGGTTTTTGTCGAAAACCTTCCGCCACTGAACCATTTCGGACAGCTTTGTTGGCTTGGCAATATTCGGAAAGCGTCTGAAAACGAATAAATAGGTAATAATTAACCTCCGGTATTTCGTGTAAATTAAAAGGTTAGTTAGAAAAAATATAATATTATCAACGTAGTTTGTGTTCACAGAGATGCTCCCCACGGCTCATCAGGATGCGAACGCGGGCTTAATTGCTATGTCCGCCAGCTCTCGCCTGCTCGAGCGCCAAGGTCTCTATGTCGTCAAGAATTGTTGCCGGATCGAGCGACTGCTTCGAATAGATCTCGCGGACCCAGCCTTCCTTGTCGATTAAAAACACTTTTAGGAGATGATTTAGGACGACTGCCCCGCCTTGCGGCGCGAAACTCGCCGAAATCTCCTCGCCCATTTCGCGCAGCAAGGGGTTGAGGAGGAGATAGGAATAGGTGGTGAGAAAGTGCCATGGCACGATGTCTTTGCCAGCTTCATAGCGGCGCGCAAACCCTGCGAGCACGTCCGGCGTATCACGCTTGGGATCGAGGCTGACGAAGACGAGACGCACTTGGCTGTGCAGCGCCGGGTGCGCGATGATCTCTTTGCGCAATTTTTCAAAAGCCTCCCAGGCAAGCGGGCAGCCGTTGGGATCGGGGCAATAGGAATAAAAGAACCCCAAAAGCGTGATTGCGCCTTTGGTGTAGCGGGACAGCGCGCGGGGAAGGCGCGAGCCTTCGAGCACGATGGCTTGCGGCACGCGCTGAATATGGTCGAGTTTGTAGCTTCCAGGCGGCGGCAGAAGGCCCGCCGCTGCCTGCGTATCGAGCGGATGTGCGGCCGCGAGAACCCCGGCGGCCACCATCGCATTCCGCAGCGCGCGCCGAAGCGCCGCGCCGAGCCACGGCTCTCTCACTGCAACGCCGCGCGAACCGGCGCTTCAAGCGACGACTTCTCGGCCGGACCGGAAAATTTCATGTGATGAGGGCGGCCGAGTTTTTCGCCGAAAAAATCGACCTCGAATTTGAGCGTCAATTCCTTGCCGTCCCAGCCGTACGCACGCAACACCTGCTCGTTATCGGCTCCTTTGTTGTCCCAGTTCGAAAGCAGCGAGGAGGTTATATAAACCCGCTTTCCGTCCCAGCTTTGCGAGATCATATTGACCTGCTTGCCGGTGACCTTCTTATAGATCTCGACCGGCTTTGCGGGATCGGAAATATCGAACAAATGGGTCGTGCCGTCCATGAACGTGTTGACCCACAGGGTCTTGGCGTCGGCTGAAATCGAGGCGTCCACGGGCATCGGAATTTTGGCGGGATCGCCGATCGTCGCGACATCCTTGGCCTGCCACTCGCCCTTGGCATCGCGGCTGATAAGCCAGAGTTTCGAGGTGAGCGCCGAGAAGGTGATAGCCCAATCGTCGCCCTCCTTAAGCGACCAGCGGATTTCGAGCGGCGCGCCGGGCACCG
>CAYWHF010000229.1:0-4793 GCA_964457695.1 uncultured Methylocapsa sp. | reverse complement strand
GGGCGGATAGTAGACTCACTGATATTGGGATGATGGTCAAGGAAAGTCACGTCGCAACCCGTTTCGTCGAATATCGCTCATCTGGGCAAGGTCCCTGGTCTGGGGACGATCAGCCCCTCATTGCCGCGTGTCTCACCGACCTCCTCGCCGACGGACTGTCCATGGTCTATTCCTACTATCTGCCGGAAGAACAGCGCCGTTCGCTTGGAACCTATATGATTCTTGATCATATCGAGCGCGCGCGCCGTCTTGGCCTGCCGCATGTCTATCTCGGCTATTGGGTGCAAGGCTCGCGGAAAATGGCCTACAAGGCGCGTTTCCTGCCGCAGGAACGGCTTGGAATGAACGGCTGGGAGCGCGTGGAGTAACCTGCTTATCTAATATACCTTCAAAAGTTTTCCGCTTATACTTGTCGGCTATTCGAAGTTGGCCCCTCTTAATCACCGGCTCCGCATATTTGGTGAAATCCCCAGCGGTCCCATCGCATTATTGGGATAAGTTTCAAGTTGCGTCTGGAAGAAGGACTGCGCCACATGAAAATGGCCAGAGGGGCGGTAGCGCTTTTCGCCGCATGCTTGTTAACGGGCACGGCGCAGGTCCGTGCGGCGTCGCTCGATGCTTTAGTGCGAGCCTATCCCGATCAATTGGCGAGTCACGATGACACGGATCTGATTTGGCGCGACGGCACAAGGCAGAAGGTCTCGGATGGCCGGCCGGATAAAAGCTTTGCTGAGAAGTTGCGCAATGCATCGATCCTTGACCAGCTGAGGCTCATCTATCCGAAAGGTCCTTTGACGAAGTCCCCCGGACCGGAAGACGATCCTGGCCGGTTTCGCAATTCCGAGTTCTTCGACAAAATGTACGAAAATTGTGACAAGGCGGAAACGCGCAAGCATATAACTCGTGTTGAGTGGCTGCCTGCTTCCGGCGGAGGGTATGTTCAAGCGACGACCGTCAATGGTGTCGCCGAAAAGCTGAAGGCCGTGTCGTCAGAAATCGAGCAGCTGCCTGCCGAGATCAGGCGGTTTGCTTATCCGAGCGCCGGCGCCTTCAACTGCCGGACGGTAAAGGATACCGGAAAACGCAGTATGCACGCCTATGGCGCCGCAATCGATTTGAACGTAAAATTTGCCGATTACTGGCTTTGGAGCAAGGGTGGATATCGCAACCGCATACCTTACGAGATCGTGGCAATCTTCGAGCGCCATGGGTTCATCTGGGGAGGCAAATGGGGCCATTTCGACACGATGCACTTCGAATACCGGCCCGAGCTTCTCATGGATTAGAGCAAGACGACACATTTTTCGAAACGTAATATTGCTCCAAATCCTTGCTTTGTCGCGTGTCCGGGCGCAAAACGGGTTCCCGCTTTTGCTGGACGTGCTCTAGCTTTAATGGTAGTTGCTTGCACTCATGTACATAGAAGCTCACATTGCGAAGCCATACTCATGCTGAGAGGAACAGGGGATGAAATCACGCGACAGGATTTGGAGATTTTTCTTCTTGGCGCTGGTCACGAGCGCGGTGCTGTCCTGCTTGCCGGCCCCAGCATTGGCGCAAGACGCAGCCTCGATGTCCTGCGACGAACTCTGGTACGCCCGCAACGAGATTTATGCACGCAACGGCTATTGCTTCCAAACTGCCCGCGCCCAAGCAGCTTTCCCCCCTCCGAAAAGTAGCTGTTTTCCGCCGTATGGCAAGCTGCAGGGCTGGGAGCAGGAGCGCGTGAACGAGCTTCAAACGTGGGAACGCCGCAAGGGGTGCTGACCTCTGACGACGGTGCTCTAGCCGAAGCGGTTATTCTTTGGAAACCCCTTTGGCGGCAGGCGGCCGGCTTCGGCCCGGTTGCCCATCCAATCGCGCAAGTCCCGCGAGGCGAGGCCAAAAGTCCGCCCGGCGGAATCCTTCCAGCTCAAACCCTCTTTGAGGCAAAAAACTTTTGCGTCGCTGATCCCGCCGCCTCTGTATTTTTGCAAACGCACGCCCTTGCCGCGCGCCATTTCCGGCAGTTGGGCGAGCGGAAAGATCAACAGCTTGCGGTTTTCGCCGATCACTGCCACATGGTCGCCCATTGCCGGAACAATGCGCGCGGCCGAGGCCGGTTTCACCACGTTCAGAAGCAGCTTGCCTTTGCGCGTCCCGCTTGTCATCTCGTCCTGGCCCGCGACAAAGCCCCGGCCATCGCTTGAGGCGACCAGCATTTTTTGACCCGCGACATAAGGAAACACGCCGGCAATCGTTTCACCCTCGGCAATACCGGCCATCAGGCGAATGGGTTCGCCCTGGCCGCGTCTGCCCGGCAGCTTGGCAGCCTCAAGCGTGAAAATCCTGCCGCCGCTCGAAAGCACCAGGATCTTGGACGTGGTTTCGGCAAAAAACGACACGGCCAGAGCGTCGTAGCCCTTGAATTGCAAGGAAGCGAGATCCGCGACCTGACCTTTGAGCGCGCGGATCCAGCCTTTTTCCGAGACGATAATAGTCAAAGGCTCGCGCTCGATCATGGTTTCCGCAACATCGGCGCTTGCGATGTCAGGCAACGTGCCAAAGCTCGTGCGGCGGCGGCCGATCTTTGTCTCGGGACCGTATTGTTTCTTGAGCTCGCGAATTTCCGCAGCAATCGCCCTCCATTGCTTGGGTTCGCTTGCGAGCAGGGCCTCGATCTCGCGCATTTCTTTGGCGAGGTCGTCGTTCTCGTGGCGCAATTGCATTTCCTCGAACCGCCGCAGGCTGCGCAAGCGCGTATCGAGGATGAAGACCGCTTGCACATCGGAGAGAGAAAAACGCCTCTGCAGCTCTTGGCGCGGATCGTCGGCCTCGCGAATGACCCTGATCACCGCATCGAGATTTAAAAAGACGATGAGCATACCGGCGACAAGCTCGAGCCGGTGAACGATTTCGGCCTGCCGGTGGCGCGCGCGGCGCAAAAGCACGTCGCGGCGATGTCCGAGCCATTGCCGCAAAGCCTCCCGGAAAGAGAGGACAAGCGGCACGACGCCATCGGCGAGCATGTTCATATTTAGCGGAAACCGGTTTTCCAGCTCGGTCGTTCGGAAGAGCTGCTCCATCATCATTTCGGGATCGATCGTGCGCGCGCGGGGCTCGATGACGATGCGAATATCCTCAGTGGATTCGTCACGCACATCAGCGACGGCAGGCAGCTTCTTCTCGTGCAAAAGCTCGGCGATCTTTTCGATGAGCTTTGCCTTTTGCACCATATAGGGGATTTCGGTGACGACGGCGCTCCACGTGCCGCGGCTTCCATCTTCCTTCGCCCAGCGTGCCCTGAGCCGAACGGAGCCCCGCCCGGTTTCATACGCTTCCGCGATTGCCTCTTTCGATTCGACAATGATTCCGCCTGTCGGGAAATCGGGCCCCGGCGCGAGGTCCAAGAGTTGCGCCGTGGTGGCATTTTTGTGCTGGATGAGATGGAGGGCCGCGTCGCAAAGCTCGGCAAGATTATGCGGCGGGATCGATGTCGCCATGCCGACCGCGATGCCTTGCGCGCCATTGGCGAGCAGGTTTGGCAGCGCGGCGGGAAGGACAACAGGCTCCTTGAGATCGCCCGAATAATTGTCGCGGAAATCGACAGCCTCCTCGTCGATGCCTTGGAGCAGGAGGCGCGCGACACCGGTCATCCGCGCCTCGGTGTAGCGATAGGCGGCGGCGCCGTCGCCGTCGATATTGCCGAAATTGCCCTGGCCGTCGACGAGCGGATAGCGCGAGGAAAAATCCTGGGCGAGACGGACGAGCGCTTCGTAAATCGCCTGATCGCCATGCGGGTGGAACGAGCCCATCACATCGCCGACAATCTTAGCGCATTTTTTGAAGGCGGCGCCGGGATCAAGACGCAGAATATGCATGCCGTAAAGAATGCGCCGGTGAACGGGTTTCAGGCCATCGCGGGCATCAGGCAGGGCGCGGCCCATGATGGTCGAGAGCGCATAGGCAAGATAGCGCTCTTCCAAGGCCTCGCGCAGATTGACCGGCTCGGCGCTATCCTTAGACGGCGGCGGAGGGACGTGTTTTCCCATAAGCGCAGGCCTAGATCACTCCCAAACAGGAATCAAATTCTGTTTGGCAATATTCAGGTTTATGCACGAACTTGACGGGCGCGATCTGGATTGCAGATTGGTTCATAGCCGGTACCGCATGTGATGGACGCTAGGCCACGCCTTGTTGTTGGTCCGTGCCCGTCTCCCTACGATCTTCTCGTGTTGAAGCTCATTTCCCGCTCGCCGCCGCAGAGCCGGCGAGCACACCGCCGATGCCCCCGCCTCGTAAGAAGCGGTTTGGTTCGCGGATCGAGTCGGAAATAGCACGCGCGTATGATGGTGCGACAGCACAAGTCATGCAAAACGACTCCCCCGCCGCCGTCGGGCGTCGAACGCGGGCAGCGGCTGGCCACCGCGATCCCGCGGCAGCTTCTGTTCGTGGTCGGTGGCGTGGCCTTCCTCGCCATGATCGGCGTGTTCGGGAGCGCGCAAGCGGGCCTGGAGCAGGCTTCGTTCCAGCGCCTCTCCGAGTTCCGCTCCGGTATGGCGGCCTCCGCGAATTCCGGCTTTGCTCACGATGTCGACGTCTCGTCGCCCGGAAAGGCCCTGCTCTTCCTTCCCTACGGCGTGACCATGTTGCTGTTCGCGCCGTTCCCCTGGCAGCTGACGTCGATGCGCGCCAGCTTCGCCCTCCCCGAGATGCTGGTCTGGTGGATGTTGATCCCGGCGCTCTGGCGCGGGCTCAAGTTCGTGCTCAAGTACCGGCTGGCACAAACGCCCGGCTGCCACTATGAGGTCGAC
>CAYWHF010000228.1:0-4830 GCA_964457695.1 uncultured Methylocapsa sp. | reverse complement strand
CATTGCGCTTTTCCCGCCCTAGGCCCTGCCTTCCCCCAGGTCTTCGTGGCCTGCATCAACGGCGACCCGATCTCAAATTTCGATATCGACGAGCGAATGAAGATGCTCCGGGTCTTGCGCAAACCGGCGACGCGCGAGGATGCGATTGAAAGTCTCTTTTCCGATCGTCTGAAGATCCGCGAAGCGGGCAAATTTAGCATTAACCCGCAAGATAGCGATCTTTCTCCGCAAATCGTCAGTGTCGCCAAGGACATGAAACTCGCTCCCGGCGCCCTGGTTGCGGCACTTGAGCATGCCGGGGTGCCGACGGACCATTTCAAGGGGTATTTTCGCGCCGAGTTTGCCTACGGCATCCTCGTGCAAGCCCTGAACAAAGGCGTCGAGGCAAGCGAGGAGCAGGTCCGCGCCGAACTTGTCAAACAGGGCGGCAAGGCGGCCTCCGGAACCGAGTATACGGTACGCCAGGTCATTTTTGCGGTGCCCCATTCCGCTACTGCCGCTACCCTGACAGAGCGCGCGCATGATGCCGAGCGCTTGCGTGAAAAATTCTTGAGCTGCGAAAGCGGCATACCCATTGCCCAGGCTATGGCCGATGTCACCGTTCGCGACCCTATCGTCAGGACTGCCGTCGAAATCGGCGATGGCTTGCGCCAATTGCTCGACTCAACACCAACCGGGCATCTCACGGCGCCGAACCGAACGGGCGAGGGAATCGAAATGATCGCGGTCTGCAAAAAGGGCGAATCCAAGGACGATACCGCGGCCAGGACGGCGATTGCGCAAAAACTCCTGGCCGCCCATATCGCAGCCGACGGCGAACGCAGACTCAAGGAATTGCGCGCGAAAGCCGTCGTTGTAAAAAACTGATGGCACGATTTTGATGGCCCCCTCTCCGGCCCCGAACAATCTTCCGCTGGCGCTGTCGCAGGGTGATCCTTCCGGTATCGGTCCCGAACTTACGTTGAAGGCATGGTTGAAGACGCATGAAAATCCGGACGCGCCGGCATTTTTCGCCGTCGCCGATCCTGACTATCTCGCGGCCGCCGCCCGGCGCTTGAATCTGCAGGTTCCCCTCGCTAGCGCAGTTGGAGTGGAGGCTGCGCAAACATTCCGCCACGCCTTGCCGGTCCATGCCTTGAAGCAGCCAGTCAGCGGCCAGCCGGGAGCCCCTGACGTGAAGGATGCCGCGGGAACCATGGCATCCATTGAGACTTGCGTGCGGCTCGTCTTTGACGGACAAGCCTCGGCAGCTGTCACCAATCCGATCTCAAAAGAGATCTTTTATCAAGCGAGCTTTCGCTATCCCGGCCACACCGAATATTTGGCCGAACTGGCGCTGCGTTATTCCGGGACGAGCGCGCGGGCGGTTATGTTGATCTGGTCGCCCGAACTTGCGGTCGTGCCTGCGACCGTCCATGTGCCGCTCGCGCGCGTGCCGGCGCTGTTGACGCGCGCGCTTCTCGTCGAGACAGGCACCATCGCCGCGCGTGATCTTTCCTCGCGCTTTGGAATAAAAAACCCGCGTCTGGCATTCACCGGGCTCAATCCGCACGCTGGAGAAGGCGGCGCCATGGGACGGGAGGAAATTGAGGTCATTGCGCCCGCTGTTGCCGATTTGACGGCCGCCGGCGTTACGGTAAGCGGACCCCATGCTGCGGATAGTTTGTTCCGGCCAAACATGCGCAAGACTTACGACGCCGTTATTGCGATGTACCATGATCAGGCCCTGATCCCGATCAAGACGATTGCGTTCGACCGCGCCGTCAATGTGACCTTGGGCCTGCCTTTCATTCGCACGTCGCCCGATCACGGAACAGCTTTCGATATCGCGGGGAAGGGAATTGCCGATCCGGCAAGTCTGTTGGCGGCATTGAATCTTGCCTCAAATCTCGCGCACCGCGCCGCAAGGTCCAGCCGCACCGATGCGAACCACGAATTGTGACCTTCAAACTCTGCTTCTGCCTCATATGAAATCCTCCGGGCAGCGCCCTGCGGCAACCGCGCAGCTCGATGGCCTGCCTCCTTTACGCGAAGTCGTTGCCGCGCATGGGCTCATTGCTAAGAAAGCCCTTGGGCAAAATTTTCTTTTTGACCTTAATCTGGCCCGCCGCATCGCGCGCGCCGCGGGCCCGCTCGCACTAACGGCGATCGTCGAGATAGGCCCGGGGCCGGGAGGGCTTACACGAGCCCTTCTCGCCGAAGGCGCGCAAAAACTTATCGCAATCGAGCGCGACGCGCGCTGCATTCCCGCACTTACGGAAATCGAGGGTCGTTATCCGGGCCGGCTGCAAATCATCGAGGGCGACGCGCTTGCAATCGATATTGAAAAGCTGATTGCCCCTGGAACGCCCGCGCGCGTTTGCGCCAACCTGCCTTACAATACCGCAACCGCGCTTCTCGTTCGGTGGCTCGAAATTGAGCCCTGGCCGCCGTGGTTCGACAGGCTCGTCTTGATGTTTCAACGCGAGGTCGCCCTGCGCATCGCCGCTGGCCCAGGCGAGCGCGCCGCCTATGGGCGCCTGTCGGTTCTGGCCAACTGGCGCTGCAAGACCAGAATTCTCTTCAATGTCCCGGCAAAAGCCTTCACACCGCCACCAAAAGTCCGCTCTTCCCTCGTCGAACTTGTCCCGCGCGCTTCGCCGCTTGCCTGCGGCGCCAAGGAATTATCGGAAGTGACACAGGCCGCTTTTGGACAAAGGCGCAAAATGTTGCGGCAGTCGCTGAAATCGCTCGCGGGCGGCGACGCCGGGTCTTTGCTTGCGCGCGCAAACGTCGATCCGGAATTGCGGGCAGAAGATATCGAAATCGCCGAATTTGTTGACTTGGCCCGCGCGCTCGACGGCGTTCGCCGCGAGCTGCGGCCTTTTCCTGATTAACCGGCCGATTCGCGACGCTACCACGGGTTCAAGGCGATTTGCCGATTGATAGAATTGCTTGCTTTGCGGCCTTGCCTTGCCATGTCTCGCTTCCCTTCAGCACTTCAATGCCGCGAAATGGCGAAGGCGATTGACTGAGCAAGGGCGAAGAAATTTGCCGAAGGTAAGTGTCGAAGAAGGCGAGCAAATAAGCGTCTTGGATTGACCTAATTCGGTAGGGGTCGGTTACGAGCCATTTGACGAAATTGGGGCGCCTAAAAATGCGATCGCAAAGATTATCGTGAAAGGATCGCAGGATTCGAAACCCAAAGCCATCAGGCCGATTGGCAAGTCGAATTTCCTCTGCGAGGTCTCGAACGGTTAGCTCCGCCGCAAACCGCTTATGTGGTTCTGCCGAAGTGAGTTCGCGTTCTTGCGGAAAATCTGTCTCATCTGAGAGAATAACCATGTACGGCTTGTTGATTGCGCCGGAGGCGGCCCGGCCAAACAGCCAGCCATCGAGATTGACTGCCGCCCGGACGCGCCGATCGAATGCGAGAGCTTCCGCGGCCGTCGCCCCGCCAAAGGAAAAGCCCAAAAATCCTGCGTTATCGAATCGGACCCGTGCGCGCCAATCCGCGTTGGCGCATCCTTCGAGCGCATCAAGTGCCAGTAAGGCTCGCTCGGCCTGACGGCGCGCTTTGCGATCCCCAATTCGTAGCGCGTTTTCGAAGGCGGCGGCGTTCGGAAAGTTCAAGTCCAAGGGTTCCGAGAGTTCGTCTCCCTCGTTTGCTGGCTTAGCATCGCGGTCGATGTCATCAATGGCGAGCACCACATATCCATGGCTGGCAAGCTCCGCGGCTGTCGATGCGCCGTCCGTCCGCTCTGCCCCATTTCCTGGCGCATAAAGGATGGCACGGAAACCGGACTCTTTGCTGGACAGACGCGCGCCAGCCATGAGCTCCGGACAGGTTATCGGAGCAGCGGCTTGCAGTGCCACGCTTGGCCCGGCACGGTTCTTTGCGGGATACCATATTTGGGCAATGATCTGCGCATCACTTGTTCTCGCCAATGGCAACAGGATCCCCGCTGTGGCAACAGGAAGGCTGCCAGACGGAGCGGGCCCGGAAGGAGGAAATGCAAGCCAAAAAAGCGCCCTTGCCACACGAGGCGCATTTGGAACGAAGAGCAGGCCCCCCGCCATAAGTGCGAACAGGAACCCGCTGATCGTCGTCAGTCCAGCCGGTTGGGGGGAACGGAGTATCACCGCAAGGCCGAATGCGGACAGTGCGAATAAGATAGCACCAGGGATCCAGACGAACCAATTGAGCAGTTGATAAAAATGCAGGTTGGATAAGCCCAACATCAGTTCTCGCCCTTGTATCCTGTGACAAAGGCACCAGGCGCCGGTGCCGGCTTGCGCGGATCGTAGCCCTCCAATAATGGCGTGCCACGACAAATTGTCTGCGCAAAACAGCCTCGCTGCCGCGGCGTTTTTCGAACTATCTCGGCACTTCCGTGCGGCGCCTAAAGCTGCGGAGCGAGGGCATCCCATTACTTGGCGTATTTATCGCTTCAACAGGCTGCTCCTCGGCGGCCTGCGCCAACTCGGCAATCGTCGGATGACGCATCAGCTTTGCCGCGTCGAGACCGAAGTTCAGTTCCCGCATCCGCGCCGCGATGCGAAACATATCGATCGAATCAGCTCCAAGGGCGAACAGATTATCGTGGATGCCGATTTCGCCGGTCCCAAGCACTTCGCCCCAGATGGCGGCAAGTTGCATGAACATGTCGTGTGGATGCTGGTAGTCGACGATGGGACGCCCGTCCAGCGCTTCGCCGGCCTGGAAGAGCTCTCGATACCCCTTTCGACCCACGCTCGCCGGGTCGAGGCTGACCATCGCATCGAGTGGGAGGCGGCCGCGGCCGGTTTCCCGGGTTGCCATACCCATCCACCAGTTCGGCGCAACGAACT
>CAYWHF010000227.1:0-4830 GCA_964457695.1 uncultured Methylocapsa sp. | reverse complement strand
CCTATCTCGTCGGCGGCTTTGGCATGACGGCGCTCGTCAACGACGGCGTTTATGTGGTTCCGATCGGGATCGGCGCGCGGCTCGGGCTCAATGTCAGCTATCTGAAATTCACGCCCAGCGCGACGTGGAACCCGTTTTGAGGTGGGACACTTGGTCCTAAAAGTCGCAGATCATGCTGGTTGAGCCGATTATCGAAGCTGGCTGATCAGGGATGCCGCGTCCACCAGCAGCACCTGAGGCGCGATTCCGGTGATATGCTTTCCGGTCTGAGCGTTGACCTCGTTCGTGAACGCCCCAGCATGTTTGCTGCTATTGCGATGTCTCCCCCCGCGGCCAAGGGAGCCGCATTTATCTTGATGTTGCTGCACAAGACACCTGACTTTCCCGCGAGAACTTGTACCTGACGCCAAGTATCGTAGCTCATGTCTTCACAACTGCAGGAAGGCTGGTGCGATAGGATCCTAATTCTATGGTATGATAATCGGGATCGGCGTAACCGGGAATTTCGACCGGCGCGCTAGCGAGGATAGAAAATGAGCGATCCCTATCAATATACCAAAGATATCCTCAAACAATTTGGTCCAGGTGGAACCGCGTATGCCGGCGGACGGAAACTTCCCGAGCCTGGCGATCCAACAAAGGTGTTTGTCTCGCATGGCCATAATGAAAAAGCAAAGGACGAGGTCAGGTGTTTCTTGGAAAGCAGAGGTCTCCAGCCCATCATTCTAGCTGAACAACCGAATGCCGGCCGCACAATTTTTGAGAAGTTTGAGCAATACGGCGACGTCGGTTTTGCCATTATACTCCTTACGGCGGACGACATCGGCCGAGCCGAAACCGCTACTGACGCAAATTTCCATCCACGAGCTCGTCAGAATACCATCATGGAGATGGGCTATTTCATGGCCAAGCTCGGACGAGGTCGAGTATGCTCGCTCCTCCAAGATGGCGTTGAGATTCCGTCCAACATCTCAGGCATTGTCACCATACGTTTTGCGCCAGACGGAAAATGGCAGAATGAGCTCATACGTGAATTGGACTATGCTGGATTGAAACTAAAGCGTTAAGTGGCGTCGTGTCTCAATCAGATCGCGATATTGACACCTGGTGACCATTTCTGGTGCGCCGCGCTCCGCGCAACGGCAAAGCGAAAATCGGTCACCAGACGCGTCGGTGACGCGTCGCTAAGCAAAAAAAGACGCTCTGCTTTGTACGTTATTAGATTTTGTGGACTTAACGCGCGCTGAGAGCGGCGACCCATCCCTCACGTAGGGCTCAAGCTCGCCAAGGGCGGCCTCGCCATTCGGAGGCGACATCGCCCCCCTCAGCGAATCTTACATTTTTGGTGCCTTTTGGCGCCGGACCGGGCCTTTGAAGCGGGCATCCTCGCCCGATTCCGATAGCACCATAAATTCGCACGATCTTACGAGATCGAAGGGAAGCGCCGTCTCACGCCTTGTAAGGTTGGGCCCGAATCGGACGAAAATGTTTCACGTGAAACATTTTTGGAATGATTCTAAAAATGTGATCTAAGTAAAAACGCTTCGCCGCTGTCAGCGGGCGCGAAGCGCGGAAAGCACGGAGACCGAGGCGCGGCCATCCTGGCGCAGGCCGGACTTTGATTGAAAATCTAAGATCGCCTGGCGGGTCTTCGTGCCGATGACGCCGTCCGCCTTGCCGTCGAGATCATAGCCGCGCCGCATGAGAAGCGTTTGCAGTTCTTTGCGCTCCGCGCGAGAGAGGCCGGGATCGTTTGTGGGCCAGGCGGCAACGATGCCATGGCGCCCGCGCAGCCGGTCGGACAGAATCGAGATCGCCAGCGCATAGGATTCTGCGGCATTGTAGGAATAGATCGCATCGAAATTGCGGGTGACGAGAAAGGCTGGACCATTGGCGCCCGCAGGCAAAAGCAGGCCCGCATTGGGCCCTTGCCCGAGCGGGCTTCCGTCGATCCTTGTCAGGCCCCGCGTGGCCCAGGCGGCCATCGGCTCCTTGCGGCTTCGCCCGGACGGGCCTGTATAATGCGCGGGCAATCGGACCTCAAAGCCCCATTCGGCGCCCTTTACCCAGCCGCTTTTGTGTAGATAGGCGGCGGTCGAGCCAAGCGCGTCCGGGACGGAATTGATGAGGTCCTTGCGGCCGTCGCCATCGAGATCGACGGCGGTCCGCAAAAAAGTCGAGGGCATGAATTGGGTGTGGCCGAAGGCGCCAGCCCAGGAACCGTTGAATTGCGCGGGATCGACATCGCCATGCTGAATGATTTTTAGCGCCGCAAAGAGTTCCGAGCGGAAATAGCTCGCGCGCCGGTTTGAGGAGCAGGCAAGTGTTGCGAGCGATTGAACGACGGGGCGGGTTCCAAAGCTTCGGCCGAAATCCGATTCGACGCCCCAGACGGCGGTGATCGTGGCCTTATCGACGCCAAAACGGCTTTCGGCGGTGGCGAGCACCTCGCTCCAGCGCGCCATCATCGCCCGGCCGTCGTTGACGCGTTCCTCGTCGACGAGGCCCGCAAGATAGTCCCATATAGGCGTCTTGAACTCGGGCTGCACTTCTGCCATCGCGAGCACGTCGGGATTGGGAGCAAGCCCGCGCGTGGCTTTGTCGAACGTCGCGCCATCGACGCCGGAACCGAGCGCTGCACCGCGAAAGCCTTCGAGACAAGCCGAAAAGTTTTCCGCCTTGGCTGCGGTTGCGGCGCAGAGGGCGAGCCAAGCGGCAAGGCAGAAAGGAACGAGGCACAAGGCGCGGGCAGCGATGTTGACCAAGGCGTTACCTCATCTGCGACACGCCTAGCAGAGCGGCGCGCTCAGGCGGCAAGCAGGCGCTGGACCTCGTTGACCAGCTCTTTGAGATGAAAGGGCTTGGACAACACCTTGGCCTGCTGCGGCGCATTATTGTCCGGGTTGAGCGCGACCGCCGCAAAGCCGGTGATGAACATCACCTTGATGTCGGGGTCGAGTTCGGTCGCCTTTCGCGCGAGTTCAATGCCGTCCATCTCCGGCATGACAATATCCGTCAGGAGCAATTCGAAGGGTTCTTCGCGCAGTCTCTGGTAAGCAGCTTTGCCATTGTCGAAGGAGGCGACATCAAACCCCGCGTTCCTGAGCGCCTTGCTGAGAAACCGGCGCATGTCTTGATCATCTTCCGCCAGAAGAATCTTGGAATTGATTGAATTCGGCGGTTCGTTCATATTCATGGTGTGCCTCGTCACTTTTACATAAAGACGCCGGGCGGGTAAAAATCGAGTGAAAAATGACAGAATTTCCTTTGTCCGTTAATTATTTTATGCGGGACAATGCGTTCCACGGCAGATACGGATAGACATGGATGCCCGGTTCAGACTGGCGAGCTTCCCTTTGGCCCTTAGGCAAGCGCCATCGCAACCGCTTGGGGAAGATGTTTAGATTGCGGCCAAATTCCCTGCAAGATCAAGTGTTGGAGGGCTATGGTCCGCATGAGCCCGAGCTCGACCCGCCATTCGAGGTTCTGGAACCCGCGCGTCTCGCCTGTCCCTTAATTTTTTCTTCGCCGCACTCGGGCAATGTCTATCCGCGCCGGTTTCTTGAGACGGCAAGGCTAGAGGAAGCTGTACTTCGCCGTTCGGAAGATTCTTTCGTCGATCTCTTGTTTGGCGGCGCGGCCGCACTCGGTGCGCCGCTCATTGAGGCACGTTTTCCCCGCGTCTATCTCGATCTCAATCGCGAGCCCTTTGAGCTTGATCCGCGCATGTTCGATGGGATATTGCCGCCTTATGCCAATACGAGGTCGCTGCGCGTCGCGGGCGGGCTTGGAACCATCCCCCGGGTCGCGACGCAGGCGCAGGAGATCTACGCCCGCCGCATGCCGGTCGAAGAGGCGATTGAACGAATCGAGAAGCTGTACAAGCCTTATCATGCTTGCCTTGCCAAGCTTATCGAACGCGCGCGGCGCGTTTTCGGCATAGCTGTGCTCGTAGATTGCCATTCCATGCCCTCAAACATAAGGCGCGCCGGATACACGCCACTTTTTGGCGACCTGAACTCGCCGGGCAAGCCCGACATTGTCGTCGGCGATCGCTTCGGCACGAGCTGCAGCATAGATTTTGTCGATGTTGTCGAACAGGAACTGCGCTGCCGCGGCTATCTTGTGCAGCGCAATAAGCCTTACGCAGGCGGCTATATTACGGAGCATTATGGCAATCCCGCAAATGATTGCCATGCGATGCAAATCGAGGTGAGCCGCGCTCTTTATATGGATGAAAGCGGACTGTGTAGAGGCGAAAATTTCGAAACTGTTGCCAATGATCTGGCCAAGGCTGCCTCGGTCCTCGTCGAGGCAGTGGCCGGTCGCCATGACCGCCACAGAGCGGCGGCGGAGTAGCCAGCAGTTATCTATCGGCGCCTATACCGTGAAGGAGCCTCGGCGAGCGGGCCTGGCGCAGGGGAACAGCAGCGGGCGAAAAGAAAGAGGCCGCTCGTGTTGCCACAAGCGGCCCAAGTCTAGGGAGGAAACGCCCAAGGAGGGCATCGGCGGCAAAAGTCTTGCCGCACCGCAACAACATACACGCACAACTCACAAAAATCAAGGGGCGTAGTGATTTTTTCGCATATTTTATCAGTCGTATAGTGAATTGTTTTTGTTCGAATATTATGGACAGCCAAAGCCACACAGGCGGAAATCACCCAATTCTCCACCAGTTTCTGGTCAGCTCGGCGACGCAATTTGGCATCTTTCCGCCCAATCGAGCGCGCCGAGCAAAGATCAGCAAAGTTTAACTATTTGTAGAGAAATGAACGAGCTTATACGAATCCCAAAAGAAACATAGCTGTGGGGCCTCTGGGTCATTTCTTG
>CAYWHF010000226.1:0-4831 GCA_964457695.1 uncultured Methylocapsa sp. | reverse complement strand
ATGACGAGGTCGCGAAAACCTTTACGCTCGATTTTTCGCAATCCTGCAAACCCACCCCGAACCAAAAGAAGAAAGAGCCGTTTGTTATCCCAATCGCGCTCGGCCTGGTCGTTCCCGGCATTGGCGACATCGCATTGCGGGCGGGTGGGAATGACGACGCGAGCGAGGCGGAGCTTTCGAGCGGCGTGATCGAATTTTCCTCCTTGCAGCGTCGGATCACGTTTTGCGACGTGCCACGCCGCCCGATAGCTTCTCTGCTCAGAGGGTTCTCGGCGCCGGTCCGGCTCAATTACGCGGCAAGCGAGGCGGATCTCTTGACTCTGATCGCGCATGACAGCGACGGCTTTAATCGCTGGCAGGCCGCGCAGACCTATGCGACGCGTTTGCTTCGTCGATCCGTGGATCGGTTCCGCTCGGGAGACTCACCGCTATACGATGCGGACTTTAGCGCGGCGCTTTTGAGCATAATCGAACAGACCACCGATCCGGCCTTTACCGCGCAGGCAATCACTTTGCCGAGCGAGGCGGATATTGCGCGCGAAATCGGTGAAGATGTGGATCCCGATGCAATCCATCTTGCCCGCGAAGCTCTGCGCCAAGATTTCGGACGAGAGATCAAAGAGGCTTTGCTTTCTGCCTATACGCGCCTCTCCGAAATTGGACCCTATTCGCCAGATGCGGTCTCCGCCGGACGCCGCGCCTTGCGCAACGCAGCGCTCGATCTTCTTGCGGCCGGGGACAGGCTCGAAGGTGTGTGTCTTGCGACGCGTCAATTCGAGGACGCCGAAACGATGACGGACAAATTCGCGGCGCTGTGCGTGCTCGCACAAATTCCTGGAACTGAACGGGAAAAGGCGCTCGATTCCTTTTATGGCGCCTATCAAGGCGAAGCGCTCGTGATCGACAAATGGTTTGCTTTGCAGGCGACCATCCCAGAACGAGGCACGCTCAACAGGGTAAAGGCACTCATGAAGCATAAGGCCTTTTCCTACAGCAACCCAAACCGGCTGCGCGCCCTCGCAGGCTCGTTTGCCGCGGCAAATCCGACCCAATTCAACGCCGATGATGGAAGCGGATATGATTTTATTGCCGGAATCGTCCTTGATCTTGATCCGAAGAATCCGCAGCTGGCGGCGCGTCTTCTCTCGGCCTTCAAGAGTTGGCGAATGCTCGAGCCGCGGCGCAAGGCTCTCGCCGAAAGCGCCTTGCGTCACGTAGCAGGCGCGGGCGCACTTTCTGCCGATGTCAAGGACATCGCGGAACGCTCGCTTCCCTGATAATCGCAGCTATTGAAGTGCGAGAATGAGCCATGACAGAGGCGCTTTGGACCGCAGTCGATCAGTATATCACCGATATGCTCGTGCCAGCCGACGCTGTTTTGGACGCGGCGCTCGAAGCAAGCAATGCCGCGGGCCTGCCAGCAATTGCCGTAACGCCCCCCCAGGGCAAGCTCCTGCACCTTTTGGCACGGCTGCAAGGCGCGCGGCGCATTTTGGAGATTGGCACGCTTGGCGGCTACAGCACCATCTGGCTCGCGCGCGCGCTGCCCGCCGACGGCCGCCTTGTCACCTTGGAGGCAAATCCGGAACATGCCAAGGTTGCCGAGGAAAATATTTCCCGTGCGGGCTTGGATAGGCTTGTCGATCTGCGGCGTGGCCCGGCGCTCGACATATTGCCGCAAATCGCTGGCGAGGGCCCCGATGCTTTCGATTTAATATTCATCGACGCCGATAAGCAAAATATCCCGAAATATTTCGAATTTGCGCGCAAACTCTCAAGGCCTGGCAGCCTGATTATCGTCGACAATGTGGTCCGGGACGGCCGCGTGATCGACGCCAAGAGTCATGACCCAGATATCCAGGGAATACGCAGGTTCAATCAAATGCTGGCCGTTGCACAAGGAGTCTACGCAACGGCAATTCAAACCGTTGGCGCCAAAGGGCATGACGGTTTCGCCATCGTGCTTGTGACCGGTTAGCGGCAGGGCCCCGTGTTCTGGCCCTGCTTACGCCAAGGGGCCCGGGGAGACACCTTCAGCGGGGCGATCAATTTTGCGTTCATACTTCATTAACCTCTGGACAAATCGAAAAAGTGAGACTCAGATGGAGCTGATTCGGAGAGATGCGGCACATCGCTCCGGTAAGCTTCGAGGGGCCAGATATGGCGCGCGCAGACACTGCGCAGGCGTCCGCGCGAGCGGGAGCAATCCAAGGGCTTGCCTCCACGGCAGGTCGGCACGCGTTGTTGCGCTTAGTCAATTACGAAATTTGGGTGCGGCGCGCAGTCCCGGCCATGGTCGCGCTGTTTGCTGGAGCGCTTGCCGCAATAACCATTATTTCGGCCCGCGAAGGCTATGATCGCGCGGTAGCGGACGCGTACTTGGAACTCGAACTGACCGCCGGCGTCATCACGAGCAATCTCAAAGAAGCGCTGCGGGATTCCCGCGGAACAGATCCGGCAGGAAGTTTGTCGCAAGCCGCGCCGTCTCGTGCTCTGGCGAGAGGGCAGCAATTCGTCATAACAGGTGTTGCGGGAAATGTCGCCGCCGCCGTGCCCGCCCTATCCGGTTCCGATCCCACGCTCAATGATTATTTGGCACCATCTCAGCCGCTGACGGATTTTGCCGAAAAACCCGGGGTGTTGCGCATCAATCTTGCCGATGGCAAAGACTCATTGGCAACCGTGCACACGCTCGATCCTCCCTTTGGCCAGATCGCAATCGTATTTCCCCTGACCGCGGTGCTTGCCGATTGGCAAGCGCAGGCGTTTCGTTCCGCCGTCCTTTTGATCGGCACGGTCCTTGTCCTGATTGCGCTGGCCATAGCCTATTTTTGGCAGGCCTCCCGCGCAAGAGAATCCAACCAATTGTGCGAGAGGATGCAGACCCGTGTTGATACGGCGCTCACCAGAGGCCGCTGCGGCCTTTGGGACTGGGATCTGGCGCGCGGCCGCATCTATTGGTCGGATTCGATGTATGAAATCCTCGGCATGACTACGGACGGCCAATTCCTTTCTTTCGGCGACATAATTGCGCTGATTCATCCCCAGGGTGGCGATCTTGCGGCCATTGCCGAGTTGCTGACGAATGGTGAGATCGATTCAATCGATCACGCTTTCCGGATGCAGAACGCAAAATACGAATGGGTTTGGTTACGCGCTCGCGCAGAGCTTGTCCGGGAAATGGCAACCGGTTCAATGCATCTTGTCGGCATCGCAGTCGATATCACCGAGCAAAAGGCGCTGGCGGAGCGTACCGCCACGGCCGACCTCAGACTGAGGGACGCAATCGAGACCGTGTCAGAAGCCTTTGTGCTCTGGGACTCCAGCAACCGGCTTGTTATGTGCAATTCCAAATTCCAAAAATTCCATCACCTGCCGCAAGATGCGATTATTGCTGGCATGCCCTATGCTCAGCTTATGGCGAAGGGCGCCCCTCCGGTCATACAGACGAAAATACCGCTAGGCGAGCGTCCGGTTGCAGCGGCTCGCACCTATGAGGCACGCCTTGGTGACGGCCGCTGGCTGCAAATCAACGAAAGGCGCACAAAGGACGGCGGTTATGTCTCGGTCGGAACCGATATCACAGCACTCAAGCGCCACGAGGAACAGTTGATGGACTCCGAACGCCGTCTCGTGGCAACGGTCGCGGATCTGCGCAAATCCCGGCAAATTCTCGAGCAGCAGGCCGAACAACTTTTCGTTCTCGCAGACAGGGCCGGAACCGCGAGCAGGGCTAAGTCCGAATTTCTTGCCAATATGAGCCACGAGCTTCGCACACCGCTCAACGCAATCATCAACTTCGCAGAGATGATGCAGAATGAGACATTCGGAGCGTTGGGTTCTCCGGCATATGCTGAATATTGCAGAGACATCATGAACAGCGGCCGATATCTGCTCCGCATTATCTCGGACGTCTTGGAGATGGCACAGCTGGAATCAGGCCGGGTCCAGATTCAGACCGAAGTTTTTGAAATCGACTCCGCAGTTAGTACCGCGGTTCAATCCATTTTGCCTATTGCCACTGAGAAGGAAATTGACGTTCACGCTGAACCCTTGCCGAATACAGAAATTCATGCCGATCGTAGCGCAATTGAGAAGATACTCACGATCCTTTTGCGAAACGCGGTGAAATTCACGCCCAATCGCGGCCGGGTCACGGTCCGCACGCGGATGGTTCAGGGCGCCATAAATATTTACGTTGAGGATACGGGAATCGGTATCCCGGCTTCGAAGCTCGCTAGGCTTGGCCAACCCTTCGAACAATTGGGCGGCACTCTCGACAATGGCATGAAGGGCTCGGGCCTTGGCCTCGCCATCGCCCGTTCGCTCGTCGATTTGCATGGAGCCTCTATGCGAATTCGTTCTTCCGTTGGCAATGGCACGATCATCCTTGTCCATTTGCCGCAGACACGCAGCGTGTCGCGAGAGAAGCTGAAGCTCGCGGCAAGCATTTTGCGCCGGCCTGCAAAGCCGGAATTGCTAAATGCTTAAGTGCTTAAGCCGGCGACAAGATGCGCTCGAAAATTCTGCGAACTTCCGCGCGCTGCTCGCGAAGCGCGCGTTCAAGCGCACTTAAGGTTGGCTGACGCCCGGCTTTCGCAATACGCCGCTTCACAGCTTCATGCGCTTCGTCCACATTGGTGCCGGGATCGAGCGTCAGGTGCTGAATCTGCGTGACGCCGGTAAACAGCCGGTACGCGCTCGCCAAAATGCGCGCGTGTTCGGTATAGAGTAGTCCGCACTCCCCCGCTTTCTCGATCACCGTCAAAGCGCAAGTGGATAAAATGCCCGGCGCGGCTTGGGCGTTTTGGAGCAGAATATATTGAGCCAG
>CAYWHF010000225.1:0-4837 GCA_964457695.1 uncultured Methylocapsa sp. | reverse complement strand
AATATTTTGTTGGCCTACTAAGCCCCGCCTGGCGGCGGCCGCTTTGCTCTTTGGGCAGGAAAAGCAGTGGGGCCCGGTGAATCGCCCGCCGAGTTCGTTGCCCATCTGCCCGTGGCGGCGATCTTTTGGCGGCAAAGGCAAGCCGATTACGTCGTTGCCGGCGCGCTTTCCGAAGCCAACCTCAAACATTTGGCGGAGGAGGTCCGTGGCCAAATCGAGGGCTTCGGCGGCCAATAAGTTTGAATGACCTTGCCTCGGGCAAATTGATCCAAGTCAGGGACAATACGGGAAAAAACCGGAAGCTGTTTCGAGCCCCTACTACGGCTCGCGGCGGCGCGGGCTCCGTCATCGAGCGCACAACTTGCCCACTTTGCGGCTATCAACGTTGTGGGAAGAATTCTCCAGACCACGCAAATCGACTTATTTGTTCTGGATGAACCAGTCTGGAACAAACTCTTCGGTGAGGAGATGCGTGCGTCCGTCAAAAACAGCTTTTACGTTGGCCAAGATCGTTTTGCACATTGCTACATTCGGCTTATCATCGGTGAAGTTTCGTTCTTCCGACCCGCCCACGACAACCGCATCGCTGCGGGGAAACAGATAACCGTGGCCACTATAGAGATATTTTAGACCGGCCTGAGGCGGAAGCAGCACCAACTGCCCCTTAACTGGCGTGACTTTATTATCCTGCCAAGTCCTCTTGGACCCAAGGCCCGTGCAGTTGACGACAATGCTCTCCGGCAATTGCAAAACAGAGCTCACATCTGCAAATTCCTTCTGTATAAATTGTACATTGGCCAATTGTAATTCGGAATGCAGCTTAGCCAAAAAGATTGGAGGCTCTACGAGCAGCGTCGAATAAGCGAAGCCGGAGGCGGTAAGATGCGCAAATGGCAGATGGTGAAAGGCATGCGGGGCAGGTATGACATCCCTCGGAACGACGTCAAAATTTGCCGAGTGATGCAGCGTATAGTTCTGCCGCTCCGACACCCCGTATCCACCGCCAATTTTCGATTTATGGGTCGCAAACGCTCTACTCAATATTCTGTCGAATTGTTGAGGGTCCTTATGTTCGACAAGAGATGGCGCCCACTGCCCGCCTGCTACATTTGATGTCGTATGCGGAGGAAAATCTTTCGCATAAACGGTTACCTTCAATTGACGTTCGGACAGCAAGGAAGCGGCTGTTAATCCCATGACGCCAGCCCCTAACACGGCGACGTCCTGGTTTTGTGCGACTCCGTGGCCGAAAATAATGTCGACGATTTCGTGTGCGCATCCCCAACTCATGGTGATGCCCGCTCCGCCATGACCATAATTATGCACGACGAATTTGTTGCCGACGTTTTCCGGTTCCAGGCGATAAGACTCGGCGCGCCACGGCCGCAAGCCTGCAATTGGGGGACGTGCGGCCGGGTCCCAGGAAAAATTGGGATCGGGCAAGACATGATTGGACATAACGTACCCCGACGATCAAGGAGCCTGATGAGTCACATCCAGACTTTTACATTTGATCGCTCACGATGGTGGGCGCGACAGGGATTGAACCTGTGACCCCTCCCGTGTGAAGGGAGTGCTCTCCCGCTGAGCTACGCGCCCGGAGGGCGCCGAAAGGCGCTCCCGCTCTTTATGAATGCGCGCTCTTCCGAGTCAAGCCGTTTTGGCGGGTCGCAAACCGGAGCGCATGAATCGCGTCCCATAATTCGTCGTAATGTCCAATCACCCGGTCTGGATCGAAGCTGTCGATCGGCTCCTTGCTGTAGCCGAAATTTACCGCAACAACAGGTACCCCGGCGTTGCGGGCCGTATCTATGTCGACTTTGGAATCGCCAATCATTACGGCCCGCTGCGGATCGCCGCCCGCCCGCACGATCGTTCGCAGCAAAGCCTCCCTATGAGGCTTGAAAACCCCAAAACTATCCTTGCCGCAGATCGCCCGGAACCGGGTTTCGACGCCAAGCGCGCGCAAGAGCAAAATGGATGCGTGCTCGACCTTATTGGTGCAAACCGCAAAGCCAAATCCGGCCGCTTCGAACCGCGCGAGCGCGTCCGTCACCCCTGGAAACAAGACAGTATTGTCAGCGATATGGCCCTCGTAATAGGCCATAAAATCGGCTAGCATCGCATCGATCCGGGCGTCGCTCGCCTTAAACAGGTTTGCCGCAAGACCACGCTGAACGAGCGCCCGGGCGCCTCCCCCAACCAGCGGTCTGGCATCCTGTATCGCGATGCTGCCCAAGCCTTCACGGGCGAAAACGAAATTGAGCGCTCCGATGAGATCGGCCGCTGTATCGGCAAGAGTGCCGTCGAGATCAAAAACGAGCAGCGGGGGATGGGTTTCTTGGTGCATCGCGCAAGGGTTAGGGCGCGGGTGCGGCCTGGTCAAGGCCAACGCGAGAATTGACGACGGCCCGGAGCGGCGCTGCTTGGGCCCTCGAACCTTGGGCGAAATCCTCGCCGGAGTGGCCGGATTAACTTCCGCTGCATTAACTCCGCGTGGTTGCGCATCGGAAATTTCTGTCGGTCGAATGAGTCGCGCAGCTGATGCCGCGTAGGCGACGCAAGTTTGGCTAACGGAGAATGCCGGGGCCGCCACCGTGGTGCGGGATAGAAGCGCCATGAAGTTATGCTCCGATCCGGGAACCTTCTCCCTTCGGGTACATCTAATGGGCCGGGAAAGGATTCATCATGGGAGCAGATCCAGCACCGCAACTTATCAAACCCTTAGACGAAGCCGAACTGGTGCGGCGTGCGTGCGCCCGTGACGGGATGGCGTTTCGAATCATCATGGAGCGTCACAATCGCCTCCTTTACCGGATTGCGCGCAGCATTGTAAGAAATGACAGTGAAGCTGAAGACGTTGTTCAGGAAGCCTATGTTAAAGCATATATCCATCTTGGTTGGTTTCGGGGCGATGCCAGCCTTGCGACGTGGCTTGCTCGCATCACGATGCATGAGGCTTTGGGGCGGCTGAGGCGACAACGTCCAACCGTCTCCCTAGATAGCTTCGAACCGGAGCAGCCTGCGGCTCAGATTATCCAGTTCCCGCAGATGGCGGCACAAGACGATCCGGAACGGACGATGGCTCAACGGCAAATTCTGAAACTTGTAGAGCAAGCGTTCGACAATCTGCCCGAGATTTTTCGAATGGTGTTCATGGCGCGGGTGATCGAAGGGCGGAGCGTCGAGGAAACCGCAGAGTTACTCGGCCTAAAGCCGGAGACCGTCAAGACGCGGCTGCATCGTGCACGGGAGCTATTACGCGATCAACTCGACGAGCAAATTGGCCCGCTGTTCACGGAGTGTTTTCCGTTCGCTGGCAGGCGCTGCGAGCGCTTGACCCAGGCTGTTCTCCAAAGACTCAGCTTTTCTGAATAAGTTCCGGGAACCTATCCCGTTCCCAGCTGTCAAACGGGTGTCAACGTATCCGTTTAGCGCGCTGGCGCGCCACGCGCGCTTTGGAGCATGCGTATGCGAAGGCAAGGGAGGTTAACGTGAAACCAAGTCGCAAAAATATGATCCTCGGGCTGTCAGTTGGACTCGCCGCAATGCTGACGATATCGGGACAGGGTTCATTCGGAACTGAGCAAGCGACCGTCTCGTCGGACCCAGAGCTTGAACGAACGCGACAGCAAGTTAAGATGCTCGATGACCTGTTCAAGAATGTGATCGTTTTGGTCGATGCAACCTATGTGAAAAAACCGAGTGACGTTCCTGCCGCCACGGCGGGCAAGGCGCTGTTCGCTGCGATGAAAAAGTCGGGTTGGTACGATGTTAGGCTTTTGGGGCTTACCGATGTAATCGGCGATCAGGACGATGTCCCGCGCGGGACTTTTGAACAGACGGCGGCAAAAAAGCTGGTTGCTGGCGATGCGTGGTATGAAGAGGTTTCCGAGAAGGACGGTAAGGGCTACCGGCGCGTGGCCACACCCATACCCGTCGTCTCGGAAAATTGCGTCATGTGCCACGCGAATTTTAAAGGAAACAAGGGTAATGTCGGGGCATTATCCTATACCCTGCCCGTAATTAAGTAAGCGAAAGCGCAATCGAGCGGACCTGTTTGCGCCGGCCGGGCGAGCTTGCGCCCGGCCAGCGCCGTTAAGGGCGTCCGGCGATCAGCCTCGCTGGCGCCATCGGCTGGCGAGCAGACCCCTGTGCCGCCGAGAAGACCGCGGATAACAAATGGATCAAGACTGGCCGGCATGTGATGATCGTCGGCGCAGACGCCAAGCCGCTGGAGCGCCTGTGCTAACTATTGCGCGATCAATTCGACAAACAAATGGGCCCCGTCTTCGCGGAGACGTTTCCATTCGCTGGCAGGCTGCGAACGCTTGACAAAGGCTGTTCTCTCAAGGCTCATCTTAATCTAAATAATTTGCGGAACCTATCCCGCTCCCAGCCATTTGGCGGGTGTCAACGACTCCGTTTAGCGCGCAGGCTCGCCACGCGTGGTTTTGGAACATGCGTATGCGAAGGCAAGGGAGGTTAACGTGACACATAGTCGAAAAAAAACTATCGTTGGGCTGTCATTTGGACTCGCCGCAATGCTGGCGATACCGGGACAGGGTTCGTTCGGCGCTAGGCACGCGGCCTACTCATCTGACCCACCGCTTGAACGGACACGGCAAGAAGTTAAAATGCTCGATGACTTGTTCAAGAATCTGATCGTTTTGATCGATGAAACCTATGTAAAAAAACTGGGTGATGTTGCTGCCACCACGGCGGGCAAGGCGCTGTTTGCTAAGATGAAAAAGTCGGGTTGGTACGATGTTAGGGCCTTGGGGCTTACCGATGTGATGAGAAATCAGGACGATCTCCCGCGCGACCGCCGTATACA
>CAYWHF010000224.1:0-4841 GCA_964457695.1 uncultured Methylocapsa sp. | reverse complement strand
ATGGATCGAATATCGTTCCGTCCGGTCGCGTACCGACGGCAATCGTGCCTGTTACCTTGAGTGTCGACGGATCAAAAACGACAACGCTGTTGTTCGTGCCCGATGTGGCGAAGCCTTTGCCCATGCCGATTGCCACCTGATGTGCGCCGATGACATCAGGAATGTCGCCGGCAACGTCATAGGTCTTGGCATCGACAACGACGACATGGCTGCCATGGGTGATGAATAGGTGCCTGCTCGAATGGTCAAAGGTGACAGCATCCCAGAACGTGTCGCCGCCCAACGTCAGAGATTTCACAAGATGGATGCCTGAACTCTCCGCTGTGGCCGCGTTGGTCAACAGAAGCAGGCAGGCGACGCCCGTCAGGGCCTTCAGTCTCGACACGGCTTTTCTCCAAAATTGGCGGTGGGTGGCGCGCTTGGTTACGCTTCTTGTTCTATTCGAGCACGGACTATAGGTTCCGCTCGCTTTTAGGATGTACGAATCGTGTCCGGGTTGCCAGTTAAGAAGACGACATTTCAAGACCTTATTCTGACGCTGCAGAGCTTTTGGGCGTCGCAGGGATGTCTGATTCTGCAGCCCTATGACGATCAAATGGGTGCTGGAACATTCCATCCGGCAACTACGTTGCGAGCGCTGGGGCCAAGGCCGTGGCGGGCAGCTTATGTCCAGCCGAGCAGTCGGCCGAAGGATGGTCGCTACGGCGAGAATCCAAATCGCTTGCAGCACTACTACCAGTTCCAAGTCATCATGAAGCCGGCGCCGGCCGACATTCAAGATCTGTATTTGGAGAGCGTGCGCGCAATCGGGCTCGACCCAGCGCTGCACGACGTTCGTTTTGTCGAGGACGATTGGGAAAGTCCGACGCTCGGAGCATGGGGGCTTGGTTGGCAAGTCGATTGCGACGGAATGGAAATCTCGCAATTCACCTACTTCCAACAGGTCGGGGGCATCGACTGCGATCCGGTCAGTGCCGAGATCACCTATGGTCTCGAGCGACTGGCGATGTACGTGCAGAATGTCGAGTTTGTCTACGATCTCGCCTTTAACAAAGACTTTCGCTATGGCGAAGTCTTCCACCAGGCCGAACAGGAATTTTCTGCGTTCAATTTCGAGATGGCCGACACGGAGATACTGTTCCGACACTTCAACGATGCTGAAAAACAATGCCGTGAGCTGATCGGCGGCAACCAGAAACTCGCGCTGCCTGCCTATGACCAGTGCATCAAGGCGAGCCATATCTTCAACCTGCTCGATGCGCGCGGCGTTATCAGCGTCACGGAGCGGGCCGCCTACATTGCGCGCGTGCGTGCGCTGGCTAAGGCATGCTGCGAAGCGTGGTTGGCAACGCCGATGGGCGCCTACACGCCGAGAGACGGCTGATGGCCGATCTCCTGCTCGAACTTCTCAGCGAGGAGGTACCGGCGCGGATGCAAGCGCAGGCGGCGCGTGACCTTGAGCGGATCATTGTTGGAGCGCTCTCCGACCGCGGGCTGTTGTTCGAAGGTGCGAAATCCTTTGCCGGACCGCGACGTTTGACGCTGGCTTTGAGCGGTTTGCCATTGCAGCAAAGAGACGTCAGCGAGGAAAAAAAGGGTCCGCGCGTCAACGCTCCGGCCAAGGCCATCGACGGTTTTTTGCGCTCAGCAGGCGTGACACTGGAGCAGTGCGAAAAACGCAACGACGGAAAGGGCGAATTCTACGTTGCCGTCGTTCAGCGCAAGGGCCGGCCTACGGCCGATGTTTTGGCAGAGATTTTACCGGAGTGCCTCGCCAAGCTGCCATGGCCGAAATCGATGCGTTGGCCGCAATTGACAAACGCTTCAGTCCGCTGGGTACGGCCATTGCATTCAATTCTTTGCACGCTCGACGGCGAGATAGTGCCACTGTCGTTCGCCGGAGTGACGAGTAGAAACCGCACGGTTGGTCATCGGTTCCTTTCGCGCGGCGAAATCGAGGTCCGCCGCTTCGACGACTATGTGAAAAAACTGCGTGATGCCCACGTAATCCTCGATTCGGAAGAGCGCAGGGAGATCATTCTCCAGGAGGTCAAAACCCAGGCTTTCGCACTCGGCTTGGAATTGATCGACGATCCAGGTTTGCTCGAGGAAGTCGCGGGCCTCGCGGAATGGCCAGTCCCCCTCATCGGTGCGATTGACGACGAGTACATGGCGGTGCCCGGCGAAATTCTTCAGACATCGATGCGCGTGCACCAAAAGTATTTCAGCTTGCGAAATCCGAAAACGGGCACTTTGGCCAATCGCTTTGCCGTCGTCGCAAACATGGTCACGGCCGACGGTGGCAAGGCGATCGTTGCCGGCAATGAGCGCGTCTTGCGCGCCAGATTGTCGGACGCCAAATTCTTCTGGGATCAGGATCGCAAACGCACGCTCGACAGCCGCGTCGGCGAACTGGGCGGCATCGTCTTCCACGCCAAGCTTGGAACCCAGCTCGAACGAGTTGAGAAAATCGAGTCACTCGCCGGAGAAATTGCCGAAAAGATCGGTGCCGCTGTGAAGAAGGCAAAGCGAGCGGCTCGACTGTGCAAGGCGGACCTTACGACAGGCGTGGTCGGCGAGTTTCCCGAACTGCAGGGCGTAATGGGCCGCTTCTATGCGCTCAACGATGGCGAGGATGCCGAGGTCGCCGATGCGATCCGTGATCACTATAAACCGCAAGGGCCGAGCGACTCGATTCCTCAGGCCAAGACATCCATCGCAGTAGCGCTGGCTGACAAGTTTCAATCTTTGTTCGTGTTCTTCGCCATCGATGAGAAGCCGACCGGCTCAGGTGATCCATTTGCTCTGAGGCGTTCAGCCCTGGGCGCACTGCGGATAATCACTGACAACAAGTTGCGACTCGACGTTGCAACGCTCAGAGGGTATCAGCCGGGCGAGCTGCGCGATTTTCTGATCGACCGTTTGAAGGTGCATCTGCGCGAAGCGGGCACGCGCCACGACTTGATAGACGCCGCCGCAGCCGTCGTTCACGACTGCGATTTCCTGCGTCTGATCCGGCGGATCGAAGCCCTGCAATCATTCTTGAAAACGGACGATGGCGCGAATCTTCTGACCGCCTACCGTCGTGCGGTGAACATCGTTAGGGCCGAGGAAAGAAAGGACAAGACTGCCTACGACGGCGCACCCGATCCCGACGCATTTGCCTTGGCTCAGGAGAAGGCTCTCTTCGTCGAACTGGCGACGGCGTCCGAACTCATCCAGGCCGAACTCGCGCGCGAGCGCTTTGAGCAAGCCATGGGCGTCATGGCGCGGCTGCGCAAACATGTCGACGCGTTTTTCGACAATGTCACCGTGAACGACAAGGATCCGTATCTGCGAAAGAACCGCCTTCTGCTGCTTTCAAGGCTGCGTTCAACTCTGCACACGGTTGCCGATTTTTCCAAGATCGAGGGCTAGGCGCCATCGCGCTCCGTAGTGGGGTCAATCATTTTGCGGATTTCGGTAACCTTCGACGCGGGAAAGCCGCTCAACTCGGCATGCTTACGGATGATTGTTTCATCTTTGGCGAGGTAGACGCAAAACGTCTTGTCGCCGGCCACATAACTTTCTTGCCATTGGATGTCCGGACCAAGCTGCTTCAGGACTTCATTCGATTTGGCGGCCGCGCCGCGAAGCTGCTCGCGCTCGAATGTTCCGACAGCCGGAATATCACGTTCAATGATGTATTTGCGCAGCGCCATGATTTGCCCCAGGGGTAATATCGCTTCGAAAATTACCGGCCGGGCTGTTGTGCGACAAGCGACGTAATTGTCGCTACCTCAGGAAGAACATCCCCCACAAGCTGATCAGAACGAAGTTGCTGACTGCAAACATCGTTAGCCGATGGAAAACGTTGTTGTAGGTCACGTGAACCAACGTCTGGGCTACGCGAAATGCGACATATGCCCAGCAGACTTCGAGTACGACCGCGTCTACCCGGTCCGCGACGTAAAACATCAGGCAGACCACATAAAACAGAACAGGCAGTTCCAGAAGGTTCATCATCGCCCGGTTGGGAATCGAAACATCGCCAGGGACATTGCCGGATTCGCCATACTTGAAGTCTTCCGAACTCACCTTTCCAGCAAAGGCGGCGCGAAAACGCTGAAACGGGATCAGGAGCAGCACTGCGAACGTCCAGAATGCGAGTACAGCCATGGGCATGAAAATCGAATTTTGGGACACGACGACTCCTTCGAGCGACTGCTGCGACCATGTTAGCCGAGTTCCCAGTGGCCCGCGCCAGCCGCAGCATGCATATTAGCGTGACAAAAGCAGTGACGGATTGGTGATGACAAAGTGGGTCTATTCGTTCGGCGACGGTCGGGCCGAAGGTGACGCGGGGATGAAAAATCTGCTTGGCGGCAAGGGCGCCAACCTGGCCGAAATGAGCAATCTGGGATTGCCAGTCCCGCCGGGATTTTCGATCACGACCGAAGTTTGTGGCTATTTCTACGGCCACGAAAAGTCTTACCCGGCGGATCTGAAATCTGCGGTCGACTCGGCGCTTGCCACCATTGGCTCACTCGCCAACGCAACCTTTGGCGACCCGAACCGTCCGCTGCTGGTCTCGGTGCGCTCCGGCGCGCGGGTGTCGATGCCGGGCATGATGGACACGGTGCTAAATCTCGGCTTGAACGCTCATACGACCGAAGGCCTTGCCAAGCTGACAGAGCCTCGCTTCGCCTACGACTCGTATCGCCGCTTTATCCAGATGTATTCGGCGGTAGTCCTTGGCGTCGAGCATTCCCACTTCGAGGAAATCCTGGACACCGAAAAGGAGTCAAAGGGGGTCGAACTGGATACCGACCTTGGTGCCGACGATCTCAAGAAAATTGCGG